>NZ_JBSFGK010000015.1:0-124488 GCF_053596495.1 Kitasatospora sp. NPDC001683 | reverse complement strand
GGACGCTTCCTTCGGACCGCCTTCCAGCGGGCCCTCCGGGCGCTTCGTTCTTTCGCGTTTCCAGCTTATCAGACGTTTTCCGCCCCGTTTTCCGGGGCTTCGTCATCCAACTCGCTGCTGTCTTCCGGCGCTTGACGCCCCGTCCGACGTTTCAAACTCTAGCCGACCTCCGCTTCGAAAAGCGAATCCAGCCGAGTCCGACCGCAATCCCGATAAACAGGCATGCCGAAACGACAAGCAGTGTTTCTCGTGGATTGGCCACCCCGGGACCGTCCGCGCCGTTGCGTGTCCGGTGCTCCCTGCCGAGCGACTGGGAGACAGTACCCCTCCCCGACGCCCGAAACAAATCGCCCGGGAGCATCCACTCCGCCACGACCGCGGGTCTCTCACTCCCCTTCAACTCTTCAACCCGGGCTGCCGTCCGCCCGCGCAGGGCCGACCAGGGGAATCCGGGATCCGTCGGCACCACCTTGGCCCGTCAATCCGCACCACCGGCGCCTTCTTTGTCGATGCTCTGTCGACTTTGCCTCCGTGCGCGGGCTCCCCCCATGTCCAAAGCTCGTCGGCACGCCCTCGTCGCCGCCACCGCCCTGCTGACGCTGCTCGGCGGCGGCTCGCCAGCCGTCCCCGTCCCCGTCCCTTCTCCTCCTCCGTCCAGGCTCCGATCGCCGCGCACCACCACGGCGACGGCCTGCTGCACGGCACCAGCGCCAACTGGGCCGGCTACGTCGCCACCCGCGGCCGGTCCACCAGCGTCACCGCGGGCTGGGTCCAGCCGTCCGTCTCCTGCACCAGCCCCGACGCCTGGTCCGGCTTCCGGGTCGGGCTGGACGGCGACGGCAGCAAGACGGTCGAGCAGATCGGCACCGAGGCCGACTGCTCCAGCGGCTCCCCGGTCTACTCGGCCTGGTACGAGATGTACCCGGCCTACCCGTCCGACTTCAGCAGCCCCGCGCAGCCCGGCGACCACTTCACCGCGAGCGTCACCACCGACGGCGCCGGGTCGTTCCAGCTCACCCTGTCCAACACCACCCGGGGGTGGACCCGCACCGTCAACAAGTCGCTGGAGGACGCCGCCCTGGCGTCCGCCGAGGTGATCGCCGAAGCCCCGTCCAGCATCTTCGGTGTGCTCCAGCTGGCCGACTTCGGCACTGACGACTTCACCGGTGCCGACGTCAACGGGCAGAGCATCGGCGCTGCGAAGGCGTCGAGCATCGACATGGCTGCGGACGGCGTCACCATGGCCACCACCTCGGAGCTCAGCGGCGCCACCGACTCCTCGGTGGCCTGGGACCACAGCTGACGACTCCCCCGACCCGCAACGCCGTCGGCCACTCCGGTGGTCGACGGCGCAGCATCTGGGCGGCACCCGGCGCTCATCAACCCCCGCGCCAACCCCCGCGTTCGTCCGACCCGGCCCGCCGGTTGACCGTATGCTCACCGGATGGAGACCGACGCAGCGGCGCAGAGGTGTGAAGTGCTCGTCGCCGGGCCGTACTTCGCGGATCTGGTGTTCCACGGCCTGGCGCGGCCGGTGCGACCGGGCACCGAGGTCTTCGCCGACGGCTTCGCCCTGGTGCCGGGCGGCGCGTACACCCTGGCGATGGCGCTGCACCGGCTGGGGCGACGGGTGACGTGGAGCGCGGACTTCGGCACCGATCTGTTCTCCTCCCACGTCCTGTCCTGCGCCAGGCAGGAAGGACTGGACGAGGCCGCCTTCCGCCACCACCCCGTCCCCGTACGGAGTCTGACCGTCGCCCTCGCCTCCGCGGACGACCGGGCGCTGGTCAGCTTCCAGGATCCGGTCGATGCCCGACCGCTCGCACCCCTGCTCGGGCGCCTGCGCCCACGCGTCCTGGTGTTGCCCCAACTCCGCTGGGACGACGGCACGGTGGTCGATCTCCGAGCGGCGCGGCAGCTCGGCACGCTGGTGGTCATGGACTGCCACGACACTCCCGCTTCGCTCGACGATCCGGCCGTACGCGCTGCCCTCGCACTGGTCGACGTCTTCACGCCGAACGACGCGGAGGCCCTGCGCCTGACCGGTGCCGGGGACCTGGACGGCGCGCTCGGCGCGCTCGCCGAGCTGGTGCCCACCGCCGTGATCACGCGTGGCGCGCAGGGCGCCGTCGCGGTCCGGGACGGCCGGCGGCACGACGCCCCGCCGGTCTCCCGGGTCGCCGGCATCGACCCGACGGCGGCGGGCGACTGCTTCAACGCCGGTCTGGTGCACGGGCTGCTCAACGGCTGGAGCCTGCCCGACTGCCTCGCGGCGGCGAGCCTCTGCGGAGCCGCGGCCACCACCGGCCCCGGCTCCAGCGCAGCCCTGCACGCCGCGGACCTCGACCGCCACCTCCTCCACCGCCCCGACCAAGGCCACCTCGACCCGCCGTCCCCGGCAAGTGCCAACGCGGGATGGCCACTTCACCGCCGGACGTGATCGTGTTAGCGTCCCTCGGATGTCGAGGATTCTGGTCACCGATCTGGACGGCACCTTGCTCGGCGGCACCCAGGACGACCGGATCCGATTACGGGACGCCCTGGCCCGTCACCCCGAGGTCATGCCGGTCTTCGCCACCGGCCGGGGACTCGCCTCGATCCGTGAAGTGCTCCGCGATCCGCTGGTCCCCCGGCCCCGGTGGATCATCGCCGACGTCGGCGCCACCGTCATCGACGGCACCGACCTCACCCCCGTCGACCCGGTGCAGGAACAGCTGCGTGCCGGCTGGCCGGGCCCCGACCGGGTCCGCGCCGCGCTGCGCCGCTTCCCCGCGCTGGTCTACCAGCACGGCGTCGTCCAGGACGGCCGCTGCTCCTACCACCTGGCCCCGGAAGCGCTCACCGACGACCTCATCGCGGCCGTCGAAGCCCTCGGCTGCACCTGGGTGTACTCCGCGGACCGCTACTTCGACGTCCTGCCGCTCAGCGCTTCCAAGGGCAACGCCCTCCGAGTCCTGGCCACGAAGCTGGGCTGGCAGCCCGAGCGGATCCTGGTCGCGGGGGACTCCCTCAACGACCTCTCGCTGTTCCGCCTGGGCACCCACGCGGTGGTCGTCGCCGGGGCGGAACCCGCCCTGCTCGCCGCCCTCCCCGAGGACCCTCTCGTCCACCGAGCCGACCGGGCCGGCGCCGGCGGCATCCACGCGGCGCTCCAGGAACTCGGCTGGCTCTCCCCCGCCCCCGGCCGTACCCCCGCCCCCGGCCCACACTCCCTCGTGGTGGCCTACCACCGCCCCCCACTCCACTGGAACGGCGAGAGCTGGCAGCCGCCCCGCAGTCCCAACGGCATCCTGCCCACCCTGAGCAGCGCCTTCGCCGACGGACTGTCGGGCGTCTGGGTCACCGCCCGGACCGGCCACGACCGGCTCGCCGCGTTGCCGCACCCCACCGCCCTGCCGCTGTCCCCCGTACCGCTGTCCACCGCCATCTGGGACGGATACTTCCACCGTGCGTGCAAGGAGACGCTGTGGCCGGTGCTGATGTCCGAGCCGGACCGCGCCGTCCACGACGAACGGGCCTGGGCCGACTACCGCACGGTCAACGCGCGCTTCGCCGAGCACATCAGCGCCCAGGCCGCGCCCGGCGCCACCGTCTGGCTCCACGACTACAACCTCTGGCTCGTTCCCGGTCTGCTGCGCCGCCTCCGGCCCGACCTCCGGACCGGGCTCTTCCACCACACCCCCTTCCCGGCCCCCGAGGTGTTCGCCACCCTCCCGGTCGCCGACGAGCTGCGCCGCTCACTGGGCTGCCTCGACTGGGCGGGCTTCCACACCGAGGGCTTCGCGGAGCACTTCCGCCGGACCCTCGCCGGCCTGCCCGATCCGCCGCGCGCGGCCGTCCACCCGCTCGGGATCGACCGGCCGTCCGTCGAGGAGCTCGCCCGCCTCCGCGCGCCGCACCGCCGTCCGGCCACCGGCCGGCTGGTGCTGTCGATCGAACGCCTCGACTACGCCAAGGCCCCGGTCCAGAAGGTCGACGCCATCGACCACCTGCTCTCCGTGCGGCCCGAGCTGCGCGGCCGGCTCACCTTCCGGCTCGTCTGCCCGCCGCCGGAACCCGGCATCACCGCCTACGACGCCACCCGCAGCCACCTCGAGCAGCGCATCACCGACGTCAACGCCGCGTGGCGGCAGCGGAATTGGCAGCCGGTCGACTACTTCCCCCGCAGCCTGTCCGCCGCCGAGGTCATCGACGAGTACCTGGCGGCCGACGTCCTCTGGGTGACCTCCCTCCAGGACGGGATGAACCTCACCGCCAAGGAGTTCACCGCCGCCCAGAGCGCCCTCCCCCACCCTCCCGGCGGTCCGGGCGTCCTGGTCCTCTCCCGGCACGCCGGCGCCGCCACCGAACTCGGCCTGGCCGCCCTCCTCACCGACCCCCACTCCCGCGACGACCTCAGCACCGTCCTCGCCCGCGCCCTCGACCTCACCCCCGCCGAACGCCGCTCCCGCATGAACCGGCTCTCCCGACTCCTCGGCCACGATCGGCCCGCCGACTGGGCCGCCCGCATCATCCGCGAAATCCGAACCTGCACCCCCGACCCCGACCCCGACCCCGGCCCCGGCCCCGGCTCCGATCCCGCCGCACCGGCGGCCTGACTCACCCGGCCCTCGCCCGGCTCATGGCCCGGTCCGAGTGTTCTCATGAACTGCCTCTTGCCCGTGGAGGGTTGATGAGGCAATCATGACAGCCCTCACGCAACCGGGGAGTTGAGACGTCATGGGCGCCGTGGTGGCCGGCACCCAAGTGGCACGGCAGGCGGCCTCGGCGAGTCGCCGTCAATCGGCGGTACGCGTCCAGCTACGCGCTCTCCGCGGCGGTGCTGCTCGCGCTGCGCCTGCGGATGCGGGAGCCGGACGGCCCGGCCGCCGCAGCCCGGGGCCGCTCCGGCGCCTGGCCGTTGCTGGTGGCCGCCGGACTGGCCGCAGAGACCGGGCCACAGGCGATCATCGACACCGCCACCCCTCACCGATGCCGCCGCGATCGCCCTCGGCCGCCGGGTCGCCGCAGTGATGGACACCGACGACGCCCTGATCGACCGCCTGCGCGCAGCCGCCACCCGAGCCGGCGAACCGCTCTGGCCACTACCGCTCCCCGATGCGTACCGGCCCCGACTCCGCTCCCGGATCGCGGACCTGGTCGACTACACCCTCGGCACCCGGCACGGCACCGCCCTGCTGGCCGGCCACTTCCTGCGCGAATTCGTCCCGCCCGACATCCCCTGGGCACCTCGACATCCAGGGCACCGCCCTCTCCGACACCGACGACGCCGAATGGCCCGCCGGCGCCACCGGCTTCGACGTCCGCGCCCTCGCCGAACTCCTCACCGCCAGCCGCACCGAGCGGTCCTCGATGCCCGGAACGGCCGGACAGCCATGAGTGCGGAGTGGGAAGCCGGTCCCGAGGCCGAGGCGCTGGCGATAGCCCTCGGCCCGCCGAACAGGCACGAGGACCGCCTGGCTGCTCACGCGGAACCGCCGACGCCAGTCACCCGGCATCCGGGACGCGGTGCGCGACCACAGATCGGCCAGCGCTCGCTGCGCCGGACCGTCGTGATCCTCCGACGGTCCGCATGGGAAGACCGGGACGCCGAGCTCCCCGTACTCGCATTACCGGGCGGCCCGCTCCTCCGGGGAGACTCGACCGACAGTCGCGAGCTTTCCCAACTCAGCGATCTCGCAACGCAGTTCCCAACCGCTACTTCGCATTTCGCGCCCGGTGGGCGGCGATCAGGTCGCGGTACCAGGTGTAGGAGGCCTTCGGGGTGCGGCGCTGGGTGGTGAAGTCGACGTGGACGAGGCCGAAGCGTTGGTGGTAGCCCTCGGCCCGTCGAACAGGGTGTCATTGTATTCGGCGTGTCGCGCTGGCCGATTGGCTTCTCGCAACGCGGAAGATCCCGTGCCGCCGCCTGCGGAACATGGTCCAGGACCAGCGGCGGCCGGCCGTCGTGGTCAGGGCGGGCGGGCACCTTCGCCAGCAGGTCGACCAGCCAGGGCGAGCTCCAGGAGCGGGTGTCCCCGAGCCGCTGATGACTTCCCGGACAGTTCCCTCTGCCGGGGGAGGTGCCCGCACCCGAGGGAGGATGTCCGGGTGTCCGGCTGCTCCCTAGGGTTCAGGACATGAAGCTGACGAACACTCGGTTGACGAAGGCGGCGCGGTCCGCTTCGGCCCCGGCCCGAACGGTGCGGTCGGTTCGGTGGTCGAGGAGGGCCTGGATCGCCCGTTCCTGCTGCTGGACAGCGCCCTCGGCAACCACACCAGCCCTGCGCTGACCGACATGTGGCAGCACCTGCGGGGCTGGCACCGCAACTTCCAGCTCGCCACCGCCGGCCACTACTCCTACACCGAACTCCAGGGTTTGCTGCCCACGCTCGCCGCCGCCGGCCGCCTCCCCGCCAGTGCCCTGGCCGACACCGTCGGCACTGTCGACCCGTGCCGCTTACTTCGTGCCCAATCCGCCTACCTGGCAGCCTTCTTCAATCTTCACCTGCGGCACCGCAGCGACCACGGCCTGCTCGACGGTCCGTCAGCCGACTACCCGGAGATGTCCTTCGTCGCCTGACCCCCGCCCGCTCCTCGGCGCGGAACTCCTACCGGGTGAGCGCGCGTCGGTGAGCGCTTCCGGAGCCGCATGGCTCCAGTTCCAGCACGACCGGCCCACGGCTGAACCGTTGGCGATGAGCTGCGGACATGTCGAACATCCTGTCTTTTGCGCAGTCTCTGGGCACAGCTGCTGCGACGCCGTCGCCCCCCGACATGCCGAAGGCGGACACCCAGCGGCTGCTCGACCTCGCCCGCCCGTCGCCGCCCCCCGGGGTCACTTCACGGATCCGGCCATGGCGCCCTGGATGAAGAACCGTTGGAAGCAGAGGAACACCACCACGGGGACCAGCAGGGACAGGAACGCGCCGGGTGCGAGGATGTCCATGTTGCTGCCGAACTGCCGCATCTGGGACTGCAGGTAGACGGTCAGCGGCTGCGAGTCGTTGCCGGCGAAGATCAGCGCGACCAGCATGTCGTTCCAGACCCAGAGGAACTGGAAGATGCACAGCGAGGCGACAGCCGGTGCGGCGAGCGGCAGGGCGAGGGTACGGAAGGTCCGCCACTCCCCGCAGCCGTCCATCCGCGCCGCCTCCAGGAGTTCGGCGGGGATCTCCAGGAAGTGGTTGCGCATCAGGAACACGGCGAACGGCAGCCCGTAGCCGACGTGGAATAGAACGACGCCCGGGATGGTGCCGAACACCCCGACGGCACCCTCCAGTTTGGCGACCGGGATGAGCCCGACCTGGACGGGGACGACCAGCAGTCCGACCACGCCGAGGAAGACGGCGTCCCGGCCGGGGAAGCGCATCCAGGCGAAGGCGTAGCCGGCGCCCGCGGCGAGGGCTACGGTCAGCAGGGTCGCCGGGACGCTGATGAGCACGGTGTTCCACAGCGCCTTGGGGACGTCACCGCCGCCGAGCAGCGCGGTGTAGTTCTGCAGGGTGAGCTGGGCGGGCTCGGTCACGGCCGTCCACCAGCCTCCGGTGACGGCGACCTGCTTGGGGCGCAGCGAGGAGACCAGCAGGCCGACGGTGGGCACCAGCCAGGCAACGGCGGCCACGGTCAGCACGGCCTGGACGAGGCCGCTCCGGGTGAGGGCGGCGAGCCGGGTCGTGAGCGGCAGGGTGGGCCGGCCGGCGGGCACCGGTGCGGGCACGGTGGTGGGGGTGGACTGGGCCGCCTGGGTGGTGGTCATGCGCGGCTCCCTCGGAAGCGTCGGACGTTGAGAAGCATCACCGGCACGACGAGGAGCAGCAGCAGGACGCTGAGTGCGCTGCCGAGGCCCTGGTCGTTGCCGCCGCCGAAGGAGACCAGGTAGAGCCGGAGCGCGAGCACGCTCGCGTCCTGCTGCACCGGTCCGGGTGCGATGATGTACACGAGGTCGAAGATCTTCATCACGTTGATGACCATGGTGATGAACACGACGCCGAGGACCGGGGCGAGTTGGGGCACGGTGATGCGGCGGAGGATCTGCCATTCGCCGGCGCCGTCGATCCTGGCCGCCTCGATGGTCTCGCGGGGCAGGTTGGCGAGGCCCCCGGCGATGATGACCATGGCGAAGCCGGCCCAGATCCAGATGTAGGCGCCGATGACGGCCGGAGTGATGAACGCAGGGCCGAGCCAGTCGATGCCGCGGTAGGGGGCGGCGAAGTTCGCGGCCGGCATCACCACCGAGGTGGTGGCGGAGGGGGCTGCGCCGAAGCGGAAGGTTCCGTCGTCGGCCGTGGTCGTGGTGGCGACCGTCCTTCCACCGTCCCGGAGTTGGACGGTGACGCCGGGCAGGCCCTTCTTCCCGGCGTCGAGCCGGCCGGGGTGGCCGCCGCCGGGAACGAAGTCCAGGAACACCGTGCCGCTGACCCCGTCACCACCGGCCGGCTCCTGGGCCGTCCGGGCAGTGGCCGGGAGCGCTCCGGGCTGCACGCCGACCAGCGGCAGCAGCACGACGCGCGTGCTGGTGGGCGCCGTGACGTCGCCGTCCTGGGCTTGGTCGAGGCCCGTGCTGGGGCGTGGGTGGGCGCCCGGGTAGGTCGGCCGGTCGTTGAACGTGTCGTGGACGGCGACCGCGGCGGCGTTGAGCACGCCGCGGTGCGGGTCCGCGTCGTACACCGTGCGGAAGATGATCCCGGCGGCGAGGAAGGAGATCGCCATCGGCATGAAGACGAGCAGCTTGAACGCGGTGGCCCAGCGGATCTTCTCGGTGAGCACCGCGAACACCAGTCCGATGGCGGTCACCAGCGCCGGGGCGACGGCGACCCAGATCGCGTTGTTGCGCACGGCGGTGAGGGTGGCGTGGTCGGTGAAGGCGGTGCCGTAGTTGTCGAGTCCGACGAAGCGGTGGCCGGAGGCGTCGAAGAGGCTGCGGGCCACCGAATAGCCGATGGGGTAGACGACGAGGGCGCCGAGCAGCAACAGGGCGGGCAGGACGAAGAGCAGGGCGAGGCCCCGGTGGCGCCGGAGGGCGCCACCGGATGCCCGGCCGCTGCGGGGCGAGCGCAGAGACATGGTGGATCAGCCCTTGTAGGCCTTGGCCGCGTCGGCTTCGAGCCTGGCCGCGGCGCCCTGGACGTCGGAGGGGTTGGCGAGGAAGTCCTGGAGGTCCTTCCACTCGCCCTGGCCCGCGGTGCCGCCGAACGCGGCGGGGGCCTGGTCCGACATGTCGAAGCGGAAGGTGTCGCCGGCGTCGATCACCGACTTGGCGAACTGCCGGGTGGTGTCGTCGGGGTAGACGGACGGGTCGACCGACTTGTTGGGCGAGATGAAGCCGCCGGCCTTCGCCCAGACGGTCGCGGCCTCGGGGCCGGCCAGGAACTCGACGAACTTCTGCGCGGCCTCGGGGTGCTTGGCACCCTTGAGGACGACCGCCGCGTCGCCCGCGCCCATCACCGGGGCCTTGCCGCCGTCCACGGCGGGGAAGGGGAAGACCTTGGCGTCGGTGCCGACCTGCTTCTTCAGTTCGGAGGCGATGACACCTCCCACGAAGTCGCCCTCATGGGTCATGGCGGCCTTGGGCTGTGCGCCGAAGACCTGCTGAACGGAGGTGGGGAAGTCGGTCTGCAGGGCGCCCTGCCCGCCACCGGCGACGAGTTGCTTGTCGCCGAAGACCTTGCCGAGGGTGGTCAGGGCCTTGAGGACCGACGGGTCGGTCCACGGGATCTCGTGCCGGGTGAGCTTGTCGTAGAGCTCCGGTCCGGCCTGGGAGAGGTAGACGTTCTCGAACCAGTCGGTCAGGGTCCAGCCGGCCTGGCCGCCGACGGTGAAGGCCGGAGTGCCGGAGTCGGCGAGCGTGCGGCCGGCCTTCAGCAGGTCGTCGAAGGTGGTCGGGGGCTGGACGCCGGCGTTCTCGAAGGCGGTGGGGCTGTACCAGACGGTCGACTTGTCGGCGGCCTTGAAGTAGAGGCCGTACTGGGTGCCGTTGACGGTGCCGAGGCTGGACCAGATGCCGGCGTAGTTCTTCTTCGCGGCGTCGGTGACGGCGGGTGAGAGCGGCGCCAGCCAGCCTTTGTCGGCGAACTGCTTGATCACGCCGGGCTGGGCGACCATGACCACGTCCATCGGGTCACCACCCTCGATCTTGCTGCCGACCACGGTGGAGAGGTTGTCACCGGTGGAGGTGTAGCTGACGGTGGCACCGGTCTTCGCGGTGAAGGCGTCCAGCACCTTCTTGAAGTTCTCCTGCTCGGTGCCGCTCCACACGGCGGCGACGGTCAGGGTCTGTCCCTTGAGTCCCTGGGTGGCGGAGTCGGCGGCGGTGCCGCCTCCTCCGCTGCCGCAGGCGGTTGCGGTGGCGGCCAGCACGACGGAGGCGGCCAGGGTGGGGAGAGCGCTACGGAGTCTCATCGTCGAGTCTTCTTCCGTGAGGCGGGTCGGGTTTCGGATGTGATGCCCAGTCAGATATTGCTGGCAGCAGTGTGGTTGATCCACCAGGCGGCGGTTGCGGGCGGCAGGAGGCCGTCGACGCACGGACTGCTGGCCAGCAGGGGCGGACCGGCGACCGGAGCCGGCGCTGGGGTGTCGCCGAAGTTGACGGCGCACACCAGGCCCTCGCCGCGGACGAACGCGAGGACCCCCTGCGGGGTCTCCAGCCACCGCAGTGTCCCCTCGCCCAGCTGCGGGAGTTCACGACGCAGTTGGAGGGCGGTTCGGTACAGGTGGAAGACGGATCCGGTGTCGGCCCGCTGCCGCTCGGCCGTGTGGGCGGCGAAGGAGTCCGGCTGCGGGAGCCAGGGGGCGGCCGGGCTGTCCGGCGGGCTGAAGCCGAACGGGGCCCCGGTGCCCGACCACGGCAGCGGTATCCGGCAGCCGTCGCGGATCCCGGTGCGGCTACCGGTCCGGCGGAAGATCGGGTCGGTGATCGACTCGTCCGGCAGGTCGAGGACTTCGGGCAGCCCGAGTTCCTCGCCCTGGTAGATGTAGACGGCTCCGGGCAGGGCCAGCATCAGCAGGGCGGCGGCCTTGGCGCGGGCGGGGCCGGAGGCCGGGTCCTCCCCCGCGAACCGGCTCACCGTGCGGACCTGGTCGTGGTTGTTGAGCACCCAGGTGACGGTCGACCCGGTGCCGGTGATGTCCCGTACGGCGTCGTCGATGACCCGGTGGAAGTGCGCAAGGTCCCACGGCGCGTGCAGCAGGTGGAAGAAGAAGGCTTGGTGCAGTTCGTCGGGCCGCACGTACAGCGCCTGCTCCGCCGGCGTGGGCACGGAGGCCTCGCCGACCAGCAGCCGTTCACGGCCGTCGCGGGCGGTGTACTGCTCGCAGATGGCACGCCACCGCCGCCAGATGTCGTGCACCTCCGGCTGGTTCCAGGCCAGTGGGTTGACCGAGTCGCGGGTGCGCTCGTCCACGTCCGGGTCGGGCGAGTCCGGCAGTTCCGGATGCTTGTACAGCCCGGCTGCCACGTCGATCCGGAAGCCGTCGACGCCGCGGTCGAGCCAGAACCGCAGCACCTCCTCGAAGTGGACGGCGACATCGGGGTTGCGCCAGTTGAAGTCGGGCTGCTCGGGGGTGAACAGGTGGAGGTACCACTGGCCGGGCCGGCCGTCGGCCTCGGTGATCCTGGTCCAGGCCGGGCCGCCGAACATGGCCCGCCAGTTGTTGGGCGGGAGTTCCCCGTCCTGGCCGCGCCCGTCGGCGAAGTGGAACCGCGCCCGCTCGGGACTGCCGGGGCCGTTGGCCAGAGCCTTCTGGAACCACGGGTGATCACTTGAGCAGTGGTTGGGGACGACGTCCAGGACCAGCTTGAGACCGAGCAGCCCGCAGTCCGCCATCAGGCGGTCGAACTCGGCGAGGTCGCCGTAGACGGGGTCGACGGCGCAGTGGTCGGCGATGTCGTAGCCGTGGTCGTGCTGGGGCGAGACGTAGAACGGGTTGAGCCAGACGCCGTCGGCGCCCAGCTGCCGCACGTGGTGCAGCTGTTCCCGGACGCCGGCGAGGTCGCCGACGCCGTCGCCGTCGGCGTCACGGAAGCTGCGCACGTAGATCTGGTAGATCACGGCGTCGCGCCACCAGGCACGGGCGGCGGGGGTGGTAGGGGCGTGCGAACGAGCGCGCGGCAGGGTGACCGCGTCGCCGTCGGCGAGGGTGGGGTTGAGCATCTCGCTACTCCAACGGTTATGCATTCGCGTTAGGTATAGCAGGCAGATGCCAGCACTGTTAAGCCCTTGTTTGATGGAGTTTCCCAGGAGTTACACGGCGATGCATCGAGGTCAGAGATAGATACCTGTTATGTACTCGCGGGTAAGGCCTCGCGAAGCAGGGGCTGACCGCCCACGGGCCGTCGTCGGCGTCGACTCAGCCGACGACGGCGCGCAGCTCCGCAGCCAGCCGGGGCAGCGCCGCCCCGGCGGGCCGACGGCCCGACACGACCTCGAACGCCGTCTCGCTGAACGCGAGGCTCAGCTGCTGGTACTGCGGCACGCCGGGGCGCGCCCCGGCCGCCAGGATCGCCGTGCGCAGCACGGGCAGGTACGGGAACCGGGCCGTCAGGTCCGGGTCCGCGTAGAGGTCGGCCCAGACCGGTGGCAGCCCGCCCTCGGTCAGCACGCGGGACTGCGCCCGGCGGCTCGTCAGGTAGCCGATCAGTTGCCGCGCGGTGCGCTGGCGCCGGGAGAACCGGCTGACCGCCAGCCCCGAGCCGCCCAGCACACCGCTGCCGGGCCTGTTCGGGCCGGGCAGCGGCACCACGCCGAACCGCCCCTCCACGGGGGAACCGGCGGCGCCGACCGCGTGGTAGACGTACGGCCAGTTCCGCAGGAAGAGCAGGCCGCCCCGGCCGAAGGCCTCGCGGGACTCCTCCTCCTGGTAGCCGAGCGCCTCGCGCGGGATCCAGCCCTCGCGCACGCCGCCGGCCAGAAACTCCAGGCCGGCCCGGGCCTGCGGGCTGTCGACCACCACGGTTCCGTCTCCGGCGAGCAGGTCCCCGCCGGCCGAGCGGATCGCCTCCAGGGCGTTGACGGCGAGTCCCTCGTACGGGCTCAGCTGCCCCGCGTACCCGGACAGCCCGTGCGCGGGGGCCAGTGTCCGTGCCTGCCGTGCCAGGTCGGCCCAGGTGGTGGGCGGTTGCTCGCCGGCGGCGTCCAGCACGTCGCTGCGGTAGTACAGCAGGGCGGCGTTGGCGACGAACGGTACCGCGTACAGCCGCCCGTCGAATTGACCGGTCCGGACGACCGGCGGCAGCAAGCTGCCCAGTGCGAAGTCCGACTCGTCCAGCGGCACGGTCCAGCGCCGGGCCGCGAACTCGGCCGTCCACACCACGTCGAGGTTGAGCACGTCGAAGCGGCTGCCGCCGGCCGACAGCTCTCCGGCAAGCTGGGCGTGCACCTCGTCCGCCGCCTCCGGCAGCTCGACCAGTTCGGCCGGCTGGTCCGGGTGCTCGGCGTTCCAGTCGGCCAGCAGCCCGCGCAGGTAGCCGGTGGTGTCCCGGCCGGTGGCGAGCGTGACCGGCCCGACGCCCTCCTGGTCGCCCATCGCCTGCGCACCGCCGACCAGGCCGTACCAGGCGGACGCGCCCCCGGCCGCGAGCACCGCCGCCCCGCCCACCAGCGCGCGCACCACGCGCCGACGGCCCGCGTCGGGCCCGGTGGGCGGCCGGTCTTCCATGGAGCTCCTTCGGTCCGCCGGCACGGGTGGGGGCCGACGCACGTCCCTTTATACGGCCTCCCTGCTGGTGGGGGCCCGCCTGCCCGTACTGTGTGACCGAGGTGTAACCAGCGAACAGGCACGAGAGGGAAGAGGTGACGCCCGGTGCGCCATCAGCTGCTGGCGCTGCTGGCCCGGCAGCCCGCCTACGGGTACGAGCTCAAGCAGGGGCTTGAGCAGACCTTCGGCGCGGCGTACCCTCAGCCGAACATCGGCCAGATCTACGTGACCCTGAGCCGACTGGAGAAGTCCGGACTGATCCGCGGCACCGAGGTGGCGCAGGAGGGCAGGCCGGACAAGAAGGTCTACGAGATCACGGAGAAGGGCACCGAGGAACTCGCCGGCTGGTTCGAGGCGCCCACCGAGGGGCCCCGCGTCAGGGACGAGTTCTTCATGAAGCTGATCCTGGCCGAAGGCACCGACCTCGCCGACCGGCTGACGCTGATCAACAACCAGCGCCGGCACTGCATCAACACGATGCGCGGACTCAACAAGCTGGCCGCCACCGAGCGCGGCAACCGGACCTCGCTGCTGCTGATCGAGGGCGCCGTCCTGCACCTGCAGGCCGACCTCGACTGGCTGGAGCGTTGCCAGGAGGAGCTCACGTGACCGGCCCGGAGCCGATACCGCCACCGATGCCGCCGCTGCTGGCCGCCGAGTCCGTGGTGCGCTCGCACCTGAGCGGCTCGACCCTGATACCCGCGGTCCGCGGCATCAGCCTGCGGATCGACCGGGGCGAGTTCGTCGCCGTCACCGGCCCCTCGGGCGCCGGCAAGTCCACCCTGCTGCACCTCCTCGCCGGCCTGCTGCGGCCCGACGAGGGCGAGCTGTGGCTCGACGGCCGCCGGGTCGACCGCCTGAAGGAGTCCGCCTGGGCCCGCCTGCGCCGCCGGCACTACGGCATCGTCTTCCAGAGCGGCAACCTGCTCCCCGATTTCTCCGTCGCTGACAACATCGAGCTGACCGCGGTGCTCGCGGGCATGTCCGGCCGCACCGCCCGCGAACGCCGCGAGGAACTCCTTCAGGACCTCGGCCTCGCCCACAAGGCCACCGCCGGGCCCGGCGAGCTCTCCGGCGGTGAGCGCCAGCGCGTCGCCCTGGCCCGCGCGCTGGTCAACCGGCCGCAGCTGCTCCTCGCCGACGAGCCCACCGGAAACCTCGACAGTCGCAGCACCCGCGACGTCCTCGCCCTGCTCAGCCGCTACCACGAACAGGGCACCACCATCGTGCTGGTCACCCACGACGCGCGGGCGGCGAGCACCGCCGACCGGGTCGTCAGCCTCTTCGACGGCCGGATCGCCGACGACGCCCGGGTGGAGGAGCCCCCGGCCGCGCGGCGCGCCGTCGGGGTCCGCGACATCATCGATTTCGGCGGGTGAGCCGGTGCGTGCCCTGCTCCGCTGGATCCGCGTCGACCTGCGCTCGCACCGCGTCCACGCGCTTCTGATCGTCCTCGCCACCGGCGGCACCACCGCCGCTCTCCTGCTTGCCGGCACGCTGCTCGGCGCCGCCGCCGACCCGTGGCAGCGGCAGTTCCAGGCCGCCGGATCACCCGACATCCGGATCGACCTGCGCCCGTCCACGGCCGCCCGGGGCGGCACCGACGAACCCTCGGCCGCCGTGCTCGCCCGCGAACCCGGCGTACTCGCCGTCTCACCACCCCAGCAGACCGCCGAGACCACACTCGTCGGCCGACGAGCAGACGGCGCGGCCGCCGCGGGCCCACCCGGCCGCACCGCGCTCGTGCTGCGCGGGGACACCCCGGGCGCAGCCCGCCCGTTGCTGCGCTCCGGCACCTGGCTCGACCCCGCCGACGCCCGCGGCATCGTGCTCGAACAGTCCGCGGCCGACGCCGCCTGGGCCCACCCCGGGGACCACCTGACCGTCCTCGACAGCCACGGCGCGGCCGTCGAACTACAGGTCCTCGGCATCGCCGACAGCCCCGACCAGCTGCCCAGCCAGGCCGCAGGCTACGACCTCGGCTGGGCACTCCCCGACACCCTCGACCTGGTCCAGCCGGACCAGGCAGCCCGGGGTCTCACCCTCGGCCTGCGCCTGGCCCGTCCCTCCGACGCCGCGTACACGGCCCAGCGGGTGGTCAGCGTCCTCGGTGCCGGGCGGGTCTCCCGGATCACCACCTGGCTGGACGCGCGGGACGCGCGGCAGCAGGACAACCGGCTGGCCGGCCTGCTCCTCGGACTCAGCGGACTCGCCGCACTGCTCGCCGCTGCCCTGGCGGTGGCCGGCGGGGCAGGCTGGCGGATCAGGACCAGGACGGGCGACATCGCCCTCCTCAAGGCGCTCGGCTTCACCGCCGGCCAGGTCGCCTGGATGTTCATCGTTGAACAGCTCCTGCTGGCCGGCACCGGAGTCCTGCTCGGCTCCGGCGGTGCCGCGATCGCCGTCCACACCGTCCCGGCCCTCGGCGGCGGGACCGACGCGCTCCACGGACCCGTGCCCGGCGGCACGGCGACCACCGTCGCCGTCGCTGCCGCCGCACTCCTCGCCGTCGGGGCCGCCGCCGCACTGCCCGCACTGCGGGCCTCGCGGGTCACCCCCGTGCCCCCGACCGACGGCACCCGACCACCCGCAATGACGGCCCGACCGGTCCGGCTCGGCCCACTCCGACGGCTGCCCCCGGCACTCGCGCTCGGCCTCGGCAGCGTCCTGCGCCGACGCTCGGACCTGGTCGGCAGCACCCTGCGGCTGACCGTCCCGGTCGTCGCCGCCACCCTGGCCCTGAGCACCTGGGCGACCCTCGACGCCGTCACCCGGCCCGATCGCGGCGCCACCGTCCCGTCCGTCACCGCCCGCCGCACCACCCCCGATCAGACACCCGGCGACGGGCGGCTCGCCGACGCCCTGGCCGCCGACGGCGCCGTGCAGGGCGTCTACCCGGGCACGGAAATGCAGGCCCTCGCGCCCGGCCAGTCCGCGACACTCACCCTGCGCGCCGTCGGCACCACCGACGCGCCGTACCCGTACACCGTCGTCGAGGGCCGGGCGATCCGCGCCACCGACGAAGCCGTCGCCGGGCAGGGCGCCCTCGACCTGCTCGGCGCCCGGGTCGGCCAGTGGGTGCGGCTCACCACCGGGAGCACCCCCCGCATCCTGCACATCGTCGGACGCAATCTCGAACCGGAACACGGCGGCCGTGTCCTGTCCACCGGGTTCGACACCCTCGACCGGCCCGGCGACCCCACCCACCCGGACTTCTGGCAACTGACCCTGCGCCCCGGCCAGGACCCCGCCGCCGTCCAGCGCGACCTCCCCGCCCGCGCCGGCCTCGCCGGGCAGACGGAGATCCGCCTCCCCACCGGCCCGGTCACCAGACCCGGCGCCCTGCGGGCCAGCGTGGTCGGCCTCCTGCTCGTACTCGCCCTCATCGGCCTGGTCGACCTGCTCACCACCGCCACCGCAGGCTTCCACGAACGCCGCCGGGACCTCGGCCTGCTCAGGGCGATCGGCCTCACCCCGGGCCAGTCCGCCGTCGTGCTCGCCGTCCGCGGGACGGTCATCGCCCTGAGCACCGTCGGCGTCGGATCGGTCGTCGCCATCCCGCTCGTCCGCCGGCTCATCGACCGGCAGGGCGAGCTGAGCGGAATCGGCGCGGGCATCGCCCGCGCCCCGTCCGCCTGGACGATCCTCGCCATGGCCGCCGTCTGCGCCACGACGGCGGCTGCACTCTGCGCACTCCCGGTGCTGCGCATCCCCCCGCCCACCCGGACCCCGGACGGCGCCGGCCGGTAGACGTCGCGGCCCGGGCCGCGAGGGCCTCGTACTGGCCGAGCTCACCGATGCCCGGCTGAACCACTGGGGACGAGCTACGGACTTATCGAACACCCTGTCTTCTGCCTATGTCCGAGGCCCAGCTGCTGCGAACCGAGCCGTCCGGATGGTCTCTCGACTGCTACCGAACGGCCATTCAGTCCGCAATGACTGGAAGCCAACTACTGTGAACGGTGAGCACGATGGGCGGCGATCAGGTCGCGGTACCAGGCGTAGGAGGCCTTCGGCGTGCGCCGCTGCGTCGCGAAGTCGACGTGGACGAGACCGAAGCGCTGGTGGTACCCCTCGGCCCATTCGAAGTTGTCGAGGAGGGACCAGGTGTAGTAGCCGCGGATGTCGATGCCCTCGGCGACGGCCTGGGCGAGGGCGTCGAGGTGGGTGGCGAGGTAGTCGATGCGGGGCTGGTCGGGGGTGGTGGATTCGGTGACGGAGCAGCCGTTCTCGGTGATGGTGATGGGTGGGAGGGCCTTGCCGTAGGAGTCGTGGAGGTGGCGGAGGAGTTGGCGGAGGGCGTCGGGGACGACGGGCCAGCCGAAGGCGGTGTGGGGGGCTTCGGGGATGTCGACGAGGTCGAAGGGGAGGGTGGGGGTGGTGGGGGCGGCGATGCGGGTGGGGTTGTAGAAGTTGAGGCCGAGGCCGTCGAGGCGGGGGGTGTGGATGAGGTCGGGGTCGCCGGGGTGGACGGCGCCGTAGATGTCGTCGGGGACGCCGAGGGCGGAGAGGTCGGGGTAGCGGCCGAGGAGGACGGGGTCGGTGAACAGGCGGTTGTGGAGGGTGTCGTAGGCCTCGGCGGCGGCGAGGTCGTCGGGTGCGGAGGAGGCCGGCCAGACGGGGGTGAGGTTGTTGGAGAGCATCACCTCCAGGCCGCGTTCGTGCAGCAGGGATGCCGCCAGCCCGTGGGCGAGGAGTTGGTGGTGGGCGGCCGGGAGGGCTTCGAACATGAGGGTGCGGCCGGGGGCGTGGGTACCCAGGGCGTAGCCGAAGACGGTGTGGACGAAGGGCTCGTTGAGGGTGATCCAGGTGGGGACGCGGTCGCCGAGGTGGTCGGCCATGACGGTGGCGTAGTCGGCGAAGCGGTAGGCGGTGTCGCGGTTGAGCCAGCCGCCGGTGTCCTCCAGGGCTTGCGGGAGGTCCCAGTGGAAGAGGGTGGGCAGTGGGGTGATGTCCGCCTCGAGCAGGGCGTCGACCAGGCGGTCGTAGAAGGCGAGGCCGGCGGGGTTCACGGGTCCGGAGCCCGTGGGCAGGACGCGGGGCCAGGCGATGGAGAAGCGGTAGCCGTCGAGTCCGAGGCCCTTCATCAGGGCGATGTCCTCGGGATAGCGGTGGTAGTGGTCGCAGGCGACGGCACCGGTGTGGCCGTCCCGGACGGCGCCGGGGCGGGCGGAGAAGGTGTCCCAGACCGAGGGGCCGCGGCCGTCCTCGTTCACCGCGCCCTCGATCTGGTAGGCGGCGGTGGCGGCGCCCCACTGGAAGCCGAGCGGTAGTTCGAAACGATCCGGCATGGCAGTCTCCCGACAGAACATGAGGGGTACTCATGTTACTGGCGTAGCTCCGAACCACCAGAGGGCTTCGGACGATGGGGGGAACCCGGGGAACCCGGGGAAGCGGGCGGCCTGGCCGGCCGCCACGACTCCCTAGGATGGCCCCCGGCGAACCCACCCATCACACGCGGGAGATGCGCCTTGATGCAGAACTACGACATCAAGAAGGAGCGGCCCGGCCTCCATTCGTCGAACCGCCGTCTGCTGGAGGCCGTCCTCGGCCCTCGCCCGGCCGACCGACCGGCCGACCGACCGGCCGACCGACCGGCTGGGGAACGATGAGGCTCAGGCTGGTCGCGGGCCTCGCCGCGCTGGTGGTCCTCGTGCTGGGGATCCGGTACGCGGGCGACGACGGGCCCGGCCGGGTGGACGCGCGGATCGGTGCGGCGGTCTACGGCCCGGGGACGCCGTGGCGGTCCGTCGCCCTGACCATGGACTCGCTGGGGGAACCGGTGGGAGCGGCGGCGCTGGTGGGGGCCGTCGTGACGGGCTGCCTGCTGCTCCGGCGTCCGCGCGCGGCGGTGTTCGCCGTGGCCGGCGTCGGCCTGGCGGTGGGGGCGGCGACGCTGCTCAAGCACCTCGCGGGGCGCACCATCCACGGCGGGAACCTGTCCTACCCGAGCGGGCACACCGCCTTCGCCACCGCGCTCGCCCTGGTGCTGGCGATGCTCGCGACGCGCCGCCGAGGCCAGGACGGGCCCCATCGAGGCGGGGGCCTCAGCCTCGGCGGCGGCCGGACGGCCGGCACCCTGCTCGTGCTCGCCGCGGCACTGCTCGCCGGTGCGGCGATGGGCTGGGCGCAGGTCGCGCTGGGCGCGCACTACCCGACCGACGTCCTCGGCGGCTGGTGCACCGCGCTGGCGGTGGTACCGGCGACCGCCTGGCTGGTCGACCGGGCGGCCGAGCAGCGGCGGCAGCGTAACTGACGGTCAGTCAGGCCAGCCGCCGGAACACCGGCTTCACCGGCCGCCCGCCCAGCCAGGGCGTGGGGTCGGCGGCGTCCAGTGCCTTCCGGTACACCGCACAGGCCGCGGCCACCACGTCGACGGTGTGGTCGATGTCGGCGTCGTCGAGCGCACTGCTCACCACGAACGACGGCGCCAGCACTCCGCCCGCGAGGAGCCGGCGCAGGAACGGGACCAAGCGGCACTGGTCCGCCGCAACTGGGGTGGCCCGGCACCGGATCGCCTTCTTCCGTGGGCTCAGAAGTGGTCGGGCAGCCAGGGGACCTCACCGGCTGTTGCCTCGAGAAGCCCGGCGAGGGCGGCGTCGGAACGGATGTGGACGCCGGAGAGGCGGGCCGTCTCGGGGCTGCACCAGCCTCCGGCGTACCACACCGCGAACTGGCCGGTGGTGAGGGTCACGTGGCCTTCGTCCGGGGTGGGGGTGAGGTCGCCGGTGCCGGCGCGGATGCGTAGCAGGTAGCGGTGGGGCGTCGTGCGGGGGCCTGCTTGCCCGATCTCGATGGGCAGTTCGAGGTCGATGTCGTGGCGCCAGCCGCGCAGGCGTACCGCGCCTTGGGGGTCGAGGATGCGCAGCATCCATGGGTGCCAGGCTTGGGTGGTGACCTGGTAGCGGTGGAGGTTGTGCAGCAGCAGGGGTGCGGGTGGGAGGGCTCCGCGGCGGAAGTGGATGGTCTCGGTGCGGCTGTGGTGGCGGCCGAGGAAGGCGAGCATCGCGGCGGCGCAGTCGTGGTCGTCTGCCCAGAAGTCGTGGACGGTGAGGTCGGTGCCGTGGCGCTCTCGTCGGTTGGTGGTGAGGGAGAGCCATCCGGCGGTCGGCTGGCCGGAGCGGTGGAAGCGGTAGGTGGTCAGGTTGTTCTTGGCGTTCTTCCAGTCCTGCCACCAGGTGGGGCGTTCGAGGGGAGCGTTCCAGCGGCGGGCGAGGTTCCGTTGCAGGGCGTGGGTGCCCGGTCCGTCGCCGTGTTCGATGTGGAAGTCCCCGGCTGTGAAGGAGCGTTTGAGGTCGTCGGCGCGTACGGCGTGGGCGTGGACCGGGGCGGGTGCCTGCCAGCCCAGGTGCCGGGCGTGGCCGTTGGAGAGGGTGGAGACGGTGGAGATGACGGCGCCGCGTTCGCGCAGGGGACGCAGGCGTTCATGGACCATGCGGGCGGCGAGGCGGTCGCCGCGTTCTTCAGGGGCGACGCAGCCGGCGGCGAGGAGGGCGCTGGGGACCGGGGAGCCGCCGAAGTACTGCGGGATGAGCAGGCCGAGGCCGCCGGCGACGACCTTGCCGGAACGGACGGCGACGCGGACATCGGCGTGGCCGTGCAGGTCGGCGGTGCAGATGTACCCGTACCGGTCGGCGGCACCGGCTTCGCTGTGGCGTCAACTGATTAAGGGAGCGACCCAGGAGCTGACGTTCGCCGGGTACACCAACTACTTCCTGTGGCTGGAGCACGCGAACTTCGGCAGCCTGCTGCGACAGAAGGCGGCGGCGGGCGTCCAGGTCCGCTTCATCCTTGGTGAGCCCGGACATCCGGTCACCCGTCAGCGCGAGTTGGAGGAGGATGTACCGCTGAGCCTTTCGACCCGGATCGAGGTCACCCTGTCGGAGTTGGCCAAGCTGCGGGACACGTCGATCGAGGCACGATACGAGACCGCGCACGTCTCACTCAGTGTCTTCCGCTTCGACGACGACATGATCGTCACGCCACTGCTGCCAGGTAGGATCGGCCATGACGCTCCGATGATGCATCTCAGGCGGGCCCAGGACGACGGCGTGTTCGATCGCTTCGCGGGCCACGTTGAGGACTTGTGGACGAAGGGGCGGGACGTATGGACGACCCTGGCAGCGGAGGTGGTGGATCATGCCCAGGCGTGACTACGAGGACGACCCCGACGCCCCGAAGGCGAACTCGCTCGTCCCGGCCGCGTCCGTCGTCGTGGTCGACGATGCGGGCCGTGTTCTCCTCCAGAGGCGCACCGACAACGGGATGTGGGCCCTGCCCGGCGGCAAGATGGACATCGGTGAGTCGCTCGCCGGTTGCGGTGTCCGCGAGACGCGCGAGGAGACCGGCATCGACATCGAGATCACCGGGATCGTCGGCACCTACACCGATCCCCGCCACGTGTTCGCCTACGACGACGGCGAGGTCCGCCAGGAGTTCTCCATCTGCCTCCTCGGACGCCCGCTCGGTGGGGAGTTGCGGGTGTCCGACGAGTCCTACGAGGTGGCGTGGTTCACCCCGATCGAGACGGACGGGCTGCCGATGGTGTCGAACATCCGCAAGCGGCTGGCCGACTGGCGCTCCGGGAAGATCCCTGTGGTGCGCTAGCTACCTTTTGATCACGCGGAAGGGTGGACTAGAGGCTGGGCAGGTGCAGAAGTTCGCGTAGCCGTCGGACGACCACGTCCTCGTCCAGCCCCAGCACAGGGGTGAGGCCGAGCCGCTGGGCGGCGACGAGGTTCTCCTCACTGTCGTCCACGAACAGGCACTCCTCGGCGCTGACACCGAGGCGCTCCAGTACGACCTGAAACGCCTCGGGTTCGGGCTTGCGGACACCATGCTCCGCCGACAGCACCACCGCATCGAAGGTGCCGTGCAGGTCGAAACCAGCGTACGGGTCGTAGGGCTGCCGGCCGAGGCTGTTGGACAGTACCGCCGTCCGCACCCCCGCCGCACGGGCCTGCCGCGCGACCTGGAGAACCTGGTACGTCGGAAAAGCGTCGTGAAGGTACCTCGCCAGCAGGTTGTCCGGCTTCACGTCCATCAGGGCCGCGAACCCGGTGTTCCAGTCCTCCTGGCTGTCCGGCCGAGTTCAAGATTCCGGAACAGGTCCTGCCCCCGCGGGTCGGACCAGGCACGCAGGAACGTCCCCGGGGCGATCCGCTCCCGGTTCTCGAACCACGTGATGACCTCGACCATGTTCGACGTCAGGACGCCGAGGAAGTCGAAGACCACCGCACGAAACGAAGTCACTGCAGCTCGCTCCATCCGCACAGCGTACGGCCGCTCCTGGCTGGTTGCACCGACGTTTGGTCAGGTCCGCCGAGCGTATGGGCGGGGCGTTGCCTGTCAGCCTCGTGGGCTGGGGGTGTCGAAGGTGAGGGGTGATGGGCGCGCACCACCCCGACCGACGCGCTGGGCGGCTGGTGCACCGCGCTGGCGGCGGTGGTGCCGGCGGCCGCCTGGCTGGTCGGTGGGTAGTGGACAAGGGGAGGTAGGTCAGGCGCGGCGGCGGAAGACCGGCTTCACCGGCCGCCCGCCCAGCCAGGGGGTGGGGTCTCCGGCGTCCAGGGCCTTGCGGTACACCGCGCAGGCGGCGGCCACCGCGTCGACGGTGTGGGCGATGTCGGCCTCGTCGAGTGCGCTGCTCACCACGAACGACGGGGCCAGCACTCCGCCCGCCAGCAGCTGGCGCAGGAACAGGGTGCGGTACTCCTGGGAGGGCTGACCCTCCCCGTCGAGGGTGGCGAAGACCAGGTTGCTGGCCCGGCCCCGGACCACGACGTGCTCGCTGACGCCCATGCCGGCGGCGGCCTCGCGGACCCCGGCGGCCAGTTGCTCGCCGAGGGCGTGCAGCCGGGCGCTGATGCCCTCCTCGACGTAGGTGGCCTGCACGGCCATCGCGGCGGCCAGCGCGTGGGTCTCCGCGCCGTGGGTGGTGGAGAGCAGGAACACCCGGTCGCCGTCCCCGCGCAGCCCGCCGCGCTCCATCAGGTCGCGGCGCCCGGCCAGGGCGGAGACGGCGAAGCCGTTGCCCAGTGCCTTGCCGAAGGTGGAGAGGTCGGGGACGACGCCGTACAGGCCCTGGGCGCCCGCCTCGGACCAGCGCAGGCCGGTGATCATCTCGTCGAAGACCAGCACGCAGCCGTGCCGGTCGGCCAGTTCGCGCAGGCCGGCGAGGTATCCGGGCGGCGGCTCGGTGTGGCCGGCGGGTTCGAGGATCAGGCAGGCGATCTCGCCCCGGTGGCGGGTGAGCAGTTCCTCGGTCGCCGCCAGGTCCCCGTAGGGGAAGGAGACGGTGAGGTCGGTGATCGCCGAGGGGATGCCGGCGTCCATCGGCGTGGTGCCGATGAACCAGTCGTCGACGGAGAAGAACGGGTGATCCGCGCAGACCGCCACCAGCGCGCGCCCGGTGACGGCGCGGGCGAGACGGACGGCGGCGGTGGTGACGTCGGAGCCGTTCTTGGCGAACTTCACCATCTCGGCGGTCGGCACCGTGGCCAGGAAGCGTTCCGCGGCGTCGACCTCCACGACGGACGGCCGGACGAAGTTGCTGCCGCGGTCGAGCTCCCGCCGCACCGCCTCGAGCACGCGCGGGTGGGCGTGGCCGAGGCTGACCGACCGCAGGCCGGAGCCGTACTCGACGTAGCGGTTGCCGTCGACGTCCCACACGTGGGCGCCGCGGCCGTGGCTGATGACCGGGGCGAGGTGCTCGGGGTACTGGTCGTCGCCCTTGGCGTAGGTGTGCGCGCCGCCGGGGACCATGGCGTGCAGCCGCTCGTTGGCGGCCCGGGACTTGGGGAGCTGGAAGTCGTCAACGGCCATGGGGATCAGTTCTCCTCAGAACGCAGGGCCTCGGCGAGGCTCGGCGCCTCCCGGTCCCGCTTGGACATCGACACGGGCGGCAGCGGCCAGGCGATGGCGAGCTCCGGGTCGTCGAAGGCGATGGTCACGTCCTCGGCCGGGTCGTGCGGGCGGTCGATCCGGTACGAGACGTCGGCGTCGGTCAACGCCTGGAAGCCGTGCGCGCACCCCGCCGGAATGTAGACGCTGGCCTGCGTCTCGCCGGACAGTTCGAAGGTGGCCACGTTGCGGTAGGTCGGCGAGTCGGGGCGCAGGTCCACGACCACGTCGAACACCTCCCCGTGCGAGCAGCGCACGATCTTGGCCTCCCCGGCACCGGAGCGCAGGTGCATGCCGCGCAGGACGCCCCGCACCGAGCGGGAGACGCTGTGCTGCACGAAGGCGTCGGGGTCGAGTCCCACGGAGCGGAGCACCTCGGCGTCGAAGGTGCGGCAGAAGAAGCCGCGCTCGTCGGTGTACGGGGTCGGGGTGAACAGGTAGGCGCCGGCGATCGCCGGGACTTCGGTGACCTTCAAGACGGGTCCTTAGGCGAGTTCGGGAAGAGGGCCGAGGTCAGGGCGGTGAACTGCCGGTCGAGCCGGCGGGCGACGGCGAGGTTGCGTTCGGCGAGGGTCTGCCGCAGCTCCGCCGACCGCTTCTCCAGCTCCCGGAACTGCTCCAGCAGCCGGTCAGGGTCGACCTCGCGCGCCGGGTGGCAGTACGCGCCCAGGCCCATCCGGTCCATGAGCGCGTCGCTCTTCGCCGCGTAGCTCAGGGCCAGGGTCGGCGTGCCGGACTTCAGCGCGCAGATCAGGTTGTGGTACCTGGTCGCCACCACGGAGTCGGCGGCGGCCGTCTCCGCCATCAGCTCGGTCAGGGAGGCCGCATCGGAGGCGGTGACCAGCGGTGAGCCGACCGCCTCGATGATGGCGGTGACCACCGCCGCGTCGGCGCCGTCGCCGGTGAGCAGGCGCACCTGCCGGCCGTCCTCGACCAGGGTGCGGACGAAGCGGGTCGTCCCGTCGAGGTAGCGCCGGTGGATCTGCCCGGCGCGGGCGCGGTCGTCGTTGCCGCCGTGGAAGTCCATGACGCCCACGCAGACCCGCCCGGGCGAGGGATCCGGGGCGGCGGGCGTCGGCAGGGAGAAGGCGAGGTCCGGGTGCACCTCGTCCCGCGCGGTGTCCACGCCCATGGCCCGCATCGCGTCGCGGGACATCGTGTCCCGGTACGAGCGGTACGCGGCCAGCCGGGCCGACCAGCGCACGAGCGCCCGGGTGGCCCGGTCGCGGATCGGGGCGGCGCCGACGCCGACCAGCGCCACCCTGGTGCCGACCAGCCGCCCGGAGGCGCAGAGCAGGAACAGCGCGTACGGGAAGCCCCAGGGCCGCAGCGGCAGGGTCGCCTCCAGGACGCCCATGCCCGGCACGATCACCACGTCGTGCCGGCGCACCCAGGCGGCGGTGCGCACCACGTCGACGAGCTTGCCCAGGCCCTTGCCGAGGATCGCGCCCGCCCGGGAGGCGGTGCGGTACTCCCCCCGGTACCAGTGCAGCCGGGTTGCGGGGATCCGGTAGCGGGCCGTGACGAACTCGGGCCCGCCGCACAGCGCGTCCACGGCCGCCTCCGGGTGCTCGGCGCGCAGGTAGCCGAGGACGGCCTCCAGCGACCCGTCGTTGCCGAGGTTGCCGGAGCCGAGCAGGCCGAACACCCCGACGCGCACCGGGCGTTGCTTCATGCCCCCCGCCCCTCGCGTCCGGCCACCAGGGCGTCGACGGAGACGGCCAGCTCGGTGGGCACGACCGGGGCGCGGTCCTCGACCCGCTCGCCGGCGCCCGGCCGCGCCCGGCTGGTCATCCAGGAGGCCAGGTGGCGGTAGCAGGCGAGCCGGTCCTTCGGGGACAGCGGCGCCCGCTGGATCGCCTCGACGAAGCCCCAGACGTACTCGACGAGCAGACGGGGCGTCGGGTGCAGCGGGCCGGCCCGGCGCGGGTCCAGGTTGACGCAACGGGAGCGCTTGGAGGGGTTCGCCCGCTCGGCGCGGGTGGGGTGGTCGCGGCGGAAGTACAGCAGCTCGGGCACCTGGTGGAAGGGCCCGTGCAGGCCGATCTCGGCGACGAAGGTGCGGTCCGCGTGGTGATAGCTGTCGTGCGGCTTCACCCGGCGCAGCACGTCGGCCCGCATCACCCCGTAGAAGTCGTCGCCGCCGGGCTCGAACAGCAGGCTGCGGAAGCGCTCCGGCGCGGACGGCGAGTCGGTGGCGAGCCCGTACTCGTAGGGGACCTTCACCCGGCCGTCGCCGTCGATGACCGCCTGGCCGGAGTGGGCGAGGATCGCCTCCGGCCGCTCGTCCAGCGCCTCCACGCAGCGCAGCAGCAGGTCCCGGGCGTACAGGTCGTCGTGCGAGGCCCACTTGAACAGCTCGCCGCGGCACTGGGTGAACACGTAGTTGTGGTTGGGCGCGGCGCCGACGTTGACGGGCAGCCGGAGGTAGCGGATGCGCGAGTCCTGCTTGGCGTACGTGCGGCAGATGTCCTGGGTGCTGTCGGTCGAGGCGTTGTCGGAGATGACCAGCTCGAAGTCCTCGTAGGTCTGGCCGAGCAGGGCGTCGAGCGACTCGGCGAGGTACTCCTCGCCGTTGTAGACGGGCAGGCCGATGCTCAGCCGGGGCACGGTGGTCAAGGCGTCCTCACTTCGGGGATGTCGTTGTCGTGGTGCTCGCGCAGGGCGGCGCGCAGTTGCAGCCACCACAGGGCCGAGCCGCAGGCGGTGGCGGTGGCGACGCCCCAGGCCGAGCCGACCGTGCCGGCCAGGGCCGCCCCGCCGAGCCCGCCGCCGAGGTAGCAGGCGGAGGCGAACAGCTGGCAGCGCAGGCTGCGCCGGGCGGCGGCGAGCGCGCGCAGCCCGGCCGCCGCGCCGCTGCCGAGGCCGGCGCCGGCGACGCCGAGCGTGGCCGGGACGATGAGCTGCGAGGCGGACTGCCAGACGTCGCCGAGGACGAGTCGGCCCGCCCGGTCCGGCATCAGCAACAGCGCCGCGCCCCACAGCAGGGCGGCACCGGCCTGCCCACCGCCCAGCAGGAAGCAGAACCGGCCGAGCCGCTCGGGGGTCTGCCGCAGCACCCGGGCCGCCTCCGCCACGGTGACCAGGGACAGCCCCATCAGCAGGGCGAGGAACGGGCCTTGCAGCAGTTCGGCACCCCGGACGGCGCCCACCGCGCCGACCCCGGCGATCGCGCCGAGCCCGTACGCCCGCAGCTGGCCGGCGCCGCTGAGGCTGACGTTCTCGACCAGGTACCGGGAGCCGAGGTCGCGCTGCTCGCGGAGCCACCCGCGGGCTCCGGTCACCCGGGGTCGGACGCCGGACTGGAGGAAGCCGTATCCGGCGGCGGCCGCGGCGGCGGCGCCCCAGGCCAGCAGGAAGGCGGCCACGGTGCCGAAGCGGGCCGCCACCACCATGGCCGGGACGAGCGCGGCGCCCTGGACCAGGTCGTTGGTGAACGCCTTCCGCCCGGTGCCGGCGGCGAAGAAGGCGAACCGCCGGGAGTCCTGGAGCAGCAGCGCCGGCAGGGCGACGCCGAGGCAGGCGAACGCGGACCCCACCTCGCCACCGAGGCCGAGCCCGACCAGCAGGCACACCGCGCCGAGGGTGGTTCCGACGGCGAGCGCGGTGCCCGAGGACCGGGCGGCCGCCGCGCGCCAGGCCGCCTCCGGCACGCCGCTGAAGCGCACCATGAGCGGGTCGGTGGCCAGCCCGCGGGAGACGTTGAGCACGACGCCGTAGGTCAGCCAGGCCAGGCTGAACACGCCGAACGCGTGCACCCCCAGCTCGCGGGCGACGTAGATGCCCACCGCGAAGTTGATCATGCTGGTGACCGCCTGGTCCGCCAGCCCCCAGGACAGCCGGCCGACCACGCCCCGCTTGACGGGCCGGGCCGCTCCCGGCCGGGCCGCCGGTGCGGTCGTCTTCAACCCCTCGGTGGTCATCGGCGTCACGCCTTGATCAGCCCGGCGCCCTCGAGGGCGTCGGCCGCGACGGCGACGGTGTCGAAGGGCAGGCCGGACCGCTCGGCGACGTCCAGCAGGCTGTGCCGGCCGTCGGAGAGGCTGAGCACCCAGAGCATGGCCAGCTGGGCCTGCTTGGCGTCGCTTCGCCCGCCGAGCGAGTCGTACAGCCCGCGCCGGCCCAACTGCGGTTCGCCGTACGGGCTGAGGTTGAGGTAGCTGCGGTTGCGGTCGAGGACGGCGAAGGCCTCGCGGCAGACGGCGAGGGTGTCCGCCATCGCCTCCGGCCGGACGAAGTCCGGGTTGTCCGCCGAGGTGTGGTACTCGGGGTACCCGGCGTACGGGGTGCGGCTGAGCGAGCCGACGCCGAGGTCGAACCCGGGCGAGCAGTACTGCCGCTCGTCGTAGCCGTACGGGGTGAACTCGGTGACGCGGTGCGGGCGTTCGGAGGTGGTCAGGACGTGCCGCAGCACCCGGTCGATCTCCGCGTCGCCGCGCCTGCTCTGCTTGTACGTCAGCTGCCCCGGGTCGCCGGCGCAGGCCAGCACCAGCCCGTGCCTGACCCGTTGCACCCGCTCCGCGTTGCGGGCCAGCCAGGTGATCGCCCCGATGGTGCCGGGGGCGAAGATGAACCGGTAGGTGTACCACGGGCCGCGCTGCGCCAACTCCCGTGCCAGGAACGTCGCCACCGCGATGCCCGCCAGGTTGTCGTTGGCCAGCGACGGGTGACAGACGTGGCAGGAGACGATCACCTCGTCGGCGACCTGCCCGGGGACGACGTGCTCGGCGTAGGTGAGGTGGCCGTCCGCGAGCGTGGAGTCGATGCGCACCTCGTAGTCGCCGTCCGGCAGCGCGTCCAGGGTCTCCTGGGCGAGGCAGAACCCCCATTCCGGCCGGTAGTAGCTGGTGCGGTAGGGCACCCAGGTCGGGTGCTCCGGCAGGGTGTGGAGGTGTCCGCGCAGCTCGCTCAGCGGCATGGTGGCCGCCACCGGCACGCTGTAGCCGAGCACGTGCAGGCTGGACGCGGCGAAGTCGACGACCCGGCGGCCGGAGGCGTCGGCGATGTACGCGTCCCGGATGTTCCACTCCTGCGGCACCGTCCAGTCGAGCACCCGCGTCCCGGTCGGCACCTCGTGCACCTGCAGCGGCAGGTACTCGCCGACGATCTCCAGGGTGGCGCGCACCCCGTCGCCGGTGATGCTCCGGCAGAGCGGGTAGAGCCGCTCCACCAGCGCGTGCATCTCCTCCCCGGCCGTGGTCACCGGCGCCACCGCAGGGTGTCGTCGACGGTGCCGGCCTCGGACGCCCGGCGCAGCACGGCCAGCCGGGTGAAGCGGCGCTCGAAGTCCTCCCGGGTCAGATCGAACTTCCGGTAGGCGTCGGCGAGTTCGAGCGCGCCCCGCTTCACCGTCCACTCGCAGTCGAAGCCGGGGATCGCGGCGCGGAACCGGGAGAAGTCCACCCGGTACGAGCGCGGGTCGGCACCGGTCTCCCCGGTGATCACCACCCGTGCGCCGGCCACCGCCTCGGCGACCTGCCCGGCGATCTCGGCGACCGTGACGTTGTTGGCCTCGGTGCCGATGTTGAAGGCCCGGTCGTGCACGGCCTCCCGCGGCGCGGTCAGCGCGGCCGTGAAGGCCCGGGCGATGTCGGCGGCGTGCACCAGCGGGCGCCAGGGGGTGCCGTCGGAGAGCACCAGCACCTCGCCGGACAGGTGGGCGTGGCCCACCAGGTTGTTCAGCACGATGTCGGCGCGCAGCCGGGGCGAGTAGCCGAAGGCGGTGGCGTTGCGCAGGTACACCGGGCTGAAGTCGCCGTCGGCCAGCGCGTGCAGGTCGTCCTCCACCCGCACCTTGGACTCCGCGTACGGCGTCACCGGGCGCAGCGGGGCGTCCTCGGTGACCAGCTCGTCGCCGCCGGCGGCACCGTAGACCGAGCAGGTCGACGCGTACAGGAAGCGCCGCACCCCGGCGTCGCAGGCCAGCCGGGCCAGCCGTACCGAGGCGTGGTGGTTGATGTCGTAGGTGAGGTCCGGCGCCAGCGAGCCCAGCGGGTCGTTGGACAGCGCGGCCAGGTGGATCACGGCGTCCACCCCGGCCAGGTGCTCGGCGGTGACGTCGCGCAGGTCCACCCGGTGGCCGGGCGGGTCGGCGGGCGTCGGGCCGAGGAGGCAGCCCGCGAACAGGCCGGCGTCCAGGCCGACGACCTCGTGCCCGGCGGCGGCGAGGACCGGGGCCATCACGGTGCCCAGGTAGCCCTGGTGTCCGGTCAGCAGTACGCGCATGGTTCAACCCCCCAGGTTGAGAGTGACTTTGGTGGCGGCGAAGGCCTCGGCGTAGCGCGCGTGGCATTCGATGCCGCGGATCCGGGCCAGCCCGAGGAAGGCCTCCCGGTCGTACCAGGGCCGGTGCCGTTGCGAGGGGTAGTGCTCCTGCAGCAGCCGCACCTTCTGTTCGGCGGTCTCCGGGGTCAGCGGCTGGTAGGCCGTCGGGCGGCCGAGGTCGCCGTCCCACTTGACGATCTCGTAGCCGAGCACGAGGTGGTCGCGGAACGCGGTGGTCACCAGCTCCGCCAGGCCGCGGTGGTCCTGGTGCGCGTCGTCGGTGCGCGGGGCGAGCACGACGTCCGGGTCGGACTGCGCGCGCAGCTCCTCCACCGCGGCCTTGGCCTCGTCCCAGTGCGCCGGCAGTCGGCCGTCCGGCAGCTTGCGGACGGTCAGGCGCAGGTCGGCGCCGGGGCAGAAGGCGGCGAGCGCGGCCCGCTCCTCCTGCTCCCGCTCGCTGCCGCCGCCGGAGAGCACCAGCGCGTCCACCCGCAGCCCGGGACGCGCCAGGCACATGGTCAGCAGGGTGCCGCCGGCGCCGATGGCGATGTCGTCGCAGTGCGCCCCCACCGCGACGATGCCGGTCAGGGGCCCGGCCCCGAGCCGGATCACCTTTGATCTCCCAAGATGCCCCGGCCTTCAGGCCGGGGAGGAATGGGGCCTTGACTCGGAGCCGCGAAGCGGCGGAATGATCTCCGGAGATTTGGAGGCGGGCCGTTGTCAGTGGCGGCCGGTAGGTTGATTGTGTGCATCTTCGGTACTCCTATCGCATCTACCCGACGGCAGGTCAGCGTGCCTCGCTGGCCCGGACGTTCGGGTGTGCCCGGGTGGTGTACAACGACGCTCTCGCGGTGCGGAAGGAAGCCCGGAAGGGCGGCCTGCCGTACCCCAAGTCCACGGACTTGCAGAAGCTGGCGATCACGGCGGCAAAGAAGACCCCCGAACGGGCGTGGCTTGCATCGGTCGGGGTGGACCCGCTGATCCAGTCCCTTCGGGATCTGGACACCGCGTACCGGAACTTCTTCGACTCGGTGTCCGGCAAGCGGCAGGGGCGCCCGGTCGGTTTGCCGCGGTTCAAGTCGAAGCGCGACACTCGGCAAAGTCTGCGGTTCACCCGCAACGGGTTCCGCATCCGGTCCAACGGCAAGCTGAACCTGGCGAAGATCGGCGACGTGCGGGTGAAATGGTCTCGGGCACTGCCCGCCGATCCGTCGTCCGTGACGATCGTGCTGGACCCGGCTGGCCGGTACCACGCCAGCTTCGTCGTGGATGTCGAACCGGTCCACCCCTCGGCCGCGGCCGCCTGGCCAAGTCCGTCCACGACGCCGGATGGTCCACCTTCCGGCGACTCCTCGAGGAGAAGGCGGCCCGGTACGGGCGCACGGTCGGCATCGTGCACCGCGCGTTCCCGTCCTCCCAGCTCTGCTCGGAGTGCGGGCACCGCGACGGGCCCAAGCCCCTCGCCATCCGCGAGTGGGCCTGCCGTGCGTGTGGTGTGCTGCATGACCGTGACCTCAATGCTGCTCGAAACATCCTGGCCGCCGGGCAGGCGGACAGGCTAAACGCCCCTGGAGGGCCGGTCAGTCCCGGCGTGGCGATCCCGCGCCAGGCACGGCCCGTTGAACGGGGAACCCGCCTCAGCGACCTGCGGTCCACGGGTGTCCGTGCCGCAGGCGCGGGAGGAATCCCCGTCCCTTGAGGGCGGGGAGGATGTCAAGCGGTCCTCACCCCGGCGCCGCCGCTGCCGCTGGTGGCGCCCGCGCCGTTCCCTTCCCACACGGCCCACGGGCGGTCGCCCCGGGCGTAGGCGAGGTCGAGCGCGGCCCGCTCCTTCACCGTGTCGGTCGGCTTCCAGAAGCCGCGGTGCTGGTGCGCCACCAGCCGGCCCTGCTTGGCCAGGCCCGCGCAGCCGTCGGCGACCAGGTCCCCGTTCTCCGGGATGTGGTCGAAGACCTCCTGGCGGAGCACGAAGTAGCCGCCGTTCTCCCACAGCGGCATGTCGCTCACCGCGGTGATGCCGCCCACCAGGTTGTCCTCGCCCAACTCCACGCAGTGGAACGAGGACTGCGGCGGCACCACCATCATCGACGCGCCGGCGTCGCGCCGGGCGAACCGGTCGATCATCTCCGGCAGCGGGGCGTCGGTGAGCACGTCGGCGTAGTTGGCGAGGAACATCTCGTCGCCGTCCAGGTGGTGGCGCACCCGGCGCAGCCGCTCCCCGATCGGCGACTCGATGCCGGTCTGGGCGAAGGTGATCGTCCAGGAGGAGATGTCGGTGGACAGCAGCTCGGTCCGCCCGCCCCGCAGGACGAAGTCGTTGGACGTCGTCTCCTCGTAGTTGAGGAAGAAGTCCTTGATGTGGCGGGCCCCGTAGCCGAGGCACAGGATGAACTCGGTGTGCCCGAAGTACGCGTAGTAGCGCATGACGTGCCAGATCAGCGGCCGGGGGCCGACCATCGCCATCGGTTTGGGCATGTCGTCGGAGGCTCCGCTGCGCATCCGCAGCCCGTAACCGCCGCAGAACAGGACGACCTTCACCGCTTCACCTCCACGATGCTGAGTTCCGGGATCGGGAAGACCAGTCGGCCGCCCCACTCGTGCACGAAGGACAACTGCTCGACCAGTTCGGCCCGCAGGTTCCACGGGAGGACGAGGACGTAGTCCGGCTGGTCGGTGCGGATCTGCTCGGGCGGCAGGATCGGGATGCGGGTGCCCGGGGTGAACCGGCCGTGCTTGTAGGGGTTGCGGTCGACGGTGTACGGGAGCAGGTCGGGCCGGATGCCGCAGTGGTTGAGCAGGGTGTTGCCCTTGCCGGGGGCGCCGTAGCCGACGACCGTCTCGCCGCGCTCGGCCGCGTCGATGAGGAAGCGCAGGAGGTCCCGGCGGACCTTGGCGACCCGGGCGGAGAACTCGGTGTACCCGGACAGTTCCTGGAGCCCGGCGGCCTTCTCCCGGTCCAGCACCTCGGCCACCCGCCGGCTCGGCTCGCCGGCCGCCTCGGCCGGGCGGGCCCATAGCCGGATGGAGCCGCCGTGGGTGGGCAGCAGCTCGACGTCCACGAGCGTGAGTCCGCCGCTCTCCAGCGCCCGGGTGGCGGAGGCGACCGTGTAGTACTGGAAGTGCTCGTGGTAGATGGTGTCGTACTGGTTCTCCTCGATCAGGGTGAGCAGGTGCTGCACCTCGATGGAGACCCAGCCGTCGTCGGCGACCAGGGCGCGCAGCCCCCGGGTGAAGCCGACCACGTCGGGGATGTGGGCGTACACGTTGTTGGCGACGACCAGGTCCGCCGGGCCGTGTTCGGCGCGGACGGCCGCGCCGGTGTCCGGGGAGAGGAACTCGGTGAGCGTGGGCACGCCCGCCTCCCTCGCCGCGGCGCCGACGTTCACCGACGGTTCGATGCCGAGGCAGCGGATCCCCCGGTCCATCACGTGCCGGAGCAGGTACCCGTCGTTGCTGGCGACCTCGACCACGAAGGCGTCGGGGCCGAGGCCGAGGCGCTGGACGGCACCGTCGACGAAGGTGCGGGCGTGCTCCACCCAGGAGGTCGAGTAGGAGGAGAAGTACGCGTACTCCTTGAACGTCTCCTCCGGCGTGATCAGCGGAGGGAGCTGGGCGAGCCAGCAGTCGGTGCAGACCTTGAGGTGCAGCGGGTAGGCCGGCTCGGGCCGGTCCAGTTGGTCGGCGGCGAGGAAGCTCTCGCACGGCGGGGTCGCCCCCAGGTCGACGACGCTCCCCATCGCCGTCGAGCCGCAGAGTCGGCATCGTGTCATGTAGTGCCCCCATTCCTGCTCGCGCGGGTGTTCCGCGGCGAGCCAGCTTTCGCTCTCGCTTCCGGCGGCGCGCCGTTCGCGCCGCCGGACCGACCCGCGATCGCGGTGCGGTACCCCTCCAGCAGGCGCTCCAGCCCGACGACCGGGCTGAACCCCTGCTCGTATCGGTGCCGGGCGGCCCGGCCCATCTCCTGGTTGCGGTCCGGCTCGGCCGTGATCCGGCGGATCCGGGACGCGAGCGAGGCCGCCTCGCCCGGCTGGTGCAGCAGTCCGGTCACTCCGTCCTCGACGAGTTCGACGAAGGCGCCGTGCCCGGCGGCGACGACCGGCACTCCGGCCGCCATCGCCTCCACGACCACCAGGCCGAACGCCTCCAGCCAGGTCGAGGGCGCCAGCACGGCGACCGAGCGGGCGACGGCCTGCCGGCACTGGGCCGGGTCGTACAGGCCCGCGTACCGCACGTCGTCCCGGCCCGCCGCCCAGGCGGTCACCTCCCGCTCCAGCGGCCCGGTGCCGGCGATCACCAGCGGCACGCCCACCCCGCCGCTCGCGGCGAGCCGGTCCCACGCGGCCATCAGCAGCCGCACGCCCTTGGCCTCGGCGAGTCGGCCGAGGTAGAGCAGGTGCTCGCCGGGGCCGGTACGGCGGGCGCCCGGCTCGGGCACGAAGTTGTGCTTCACCGAAAGCCGCCCGGCCGGCAGTCCGGCCCGTGCCAGGACGTCGCGCTGCGCCGCGGAGATGCAGAAGAACCGTTCCACGCCGGACCACCAGCGCCGCCGGTTGACCGCCAGGCTGACCGCGAGCGGCACCGTCGCCAGCCGGGAGTCGCGGTAGCAGCCGTGCCGGACGGCGGGCAGCGGTGACCCCCCGACGCACTCGGTGCACGGCCGGCCGTCCCGTTGCAGCGTGCCCGGCGGGCAGATCTGGGTGTAGTTGTGCAGCGTGGCGACGGCGGGCACGCCGGCGTCGGCGCAGGCGGACAGCACCGCGGGCGACAGCAGCGGGAAGACGTTGTGGACGTGCACCACGTCCGGCCGCTCGGCCCGTAGCCGGGTGGCGAGTTCGGCGCGGACCGCCGGGTTCCACGGCACCAGCAGCGGCACCGCGGCCTTGCCCAGCAGGGAGCGGGCGGCGATGTCGTCGCTGCGCCGTTCGAACAGCTCGACCCGGTGGCCGGCCTCGCGCAGCAGCGCCACCTCCTGGTCGACGACCTTGTTCTCCCCGCTCGGCTGCGCCGAGCCGTAGCGGTTGTGCACCACGAGGACGTGCATGCTCAGGTTCCCTCCGTTCTCTGGATGGCTTCGGGCGTCGGGAGGGGAGCGGCCGCGGCAGGCGCCGCCAGCAGCGAGGCGGCCACGGTCAGGTGCAGCAGGTACGGCGAGGCGTCGCCCAGCCCGGCCTCGGTGTACGAGGCGATCGCGCAGTAGCTGATCAGGAAGATCGCGCAGGCCCTCGACAGTGACGGTGGCCGCAGCAGCGCGACGCCGCCCAGCACGAGGACGAACGCCGCCACCAGGCCGACGCCGGTCAGGCCCTGTTCGTTGTAGACGGCCAGCCAGCTGTTGTCGATCGGCAGCCCGCCGAACGACTTGTCGCCCAGGCCCCTGCCGAACAGCTGCTCGGTGGTCGTCCGGGGCGCCGCCAGCAGGGCGTCCCAGACCTTGGCCCGGCCGGTGAGGTTGGAGAAGTTCTCCTGGCTCTGGCCGCGCAGGAACCACGCCTCCAGCAGCGAACTCAGCCCGACCGCGGCCGCGGTGGCGCACAGCACCGCCCAGCCGAAGAACCTGCGGGCGGCGGCGCTGGTCAGCACGAGCGAGCCGATCGCCAGCGCCAATCCGATGATCAGGCCGAGGGTGGCCGTCCGGGTGTGGGTCAGCGCGAGCAGGACGAGCGACGGCACGATGACCGCCGCCGCACTGGCCCCGGTGGTCCGCCGGCCCAGCAGGAGCAGCGCGGCGAGCCCGGTGATCACCGCGGCGTACTGTCCGATCTGCGGCGGAGTGAGCGGCCACAGCGCGCCGACCAGCCGCCCGCCGTAGAGGTCGGGCATCGCCGCGCCCGGCGAGACGGCCAGGCCGGCGGCCACCGACACCAGCACCGCGAAGTACATCCGGATGTGATGCCGCACGAACGTCTCGCCGCCGTCCCACCAGCGGCTGAGCAGCCACAGCGTGCCGACGAACAGGGCCAGCCGGGCGCAGCGGAACAGCGCGCCGGCCCCGGACTCCAGGTTGGCGCTGGAGATCACGCTCAGCACCAGCAGCAGGGTGAGCAGGACCAGGTAGGCGCTGGGCCGGATCCGCAGCCGGAGGTTGACCACGAGCGCCAGCGCGAAGGCGGAGACCAGCGAGCCCATGGTGACCATCTGGATGAGGGAGCGGGGCAGCGGGATGATGGTCTGCGCCCCGGCGGAGCCGAGGGTGTTGAGGATCAGCAGTCCCCAGACCACCCCGACGGTCCTCGGCGCGCCGCGCCGCCGCTGTGCGACGTCCTCGTCCAGCCCTTCGAGGGTCAGGCCCCGGCCCATCTCAACCACCCGCCCGTGGCTGGAAGGTGCTGCCCGCGTCCTGCTGGTACGGCCGGCCCTGCCACTGCCCGAAGTCGAGCGTCCGGCTCGGGTCGTGGGCGACGAAGCTCCACGGCCCGCGGTAGGCGTTGTCGTGCCAGCGGTTCTGCTGTTTGCCGGTGATCGCCTCGGCGACCTGTTCGCCCTTGTACGGTGACCAGTCCGGATAGGTGCCGTAGTTGGCCAGTACCGCCATCCGGCCGCACTTGACGGTGCACCCGACCACGGACGGGTCCAGCGTGAAGCGGTTGTCGTGGATGTCCACCCGCTGGGTCTTCCACCGGCAGTCGGCGTTCAGCGGTGCGCTGGCGATGGTCGGCTGGGCGCAGCGGGCGGTGTCCTTCACCAGCAGGGTGCAGTCGCCGGAGGAGGTGTTGGCCGGGCTGTTGCAGAACCGGTCGGCGTTCTCCCACAGGGTGATCCCGGACCAGTTGTCCTCCAGCACGTTGCGGTCGATCTCGATCTTGTCGGTGCGGGCCGGGATCCGTGGTTCGCCGCCGGACTCGGACAGGTAGACGGTCGCGTACGGGAAGTCGTCGCCGCGGTCGGCGGCGTTGCGGCCCTCGACCCAGTCGTTGCGCCGGATCGTGTTGCCGCGGATGACCGCGTTGTAGCTGGTCTCGTAGATCAGCGCGGCACCGTCGTTGGCCTCCAGCAGGTTGTCCTCGATGCGGAAGTCGTTGTTGTCGGTGTCCGCCCACAGCCCGGGTCCGCGGTTGTCGTGGACCCAGTTACCGCGTACATCGGCGCGGTTGACGGCCCAGAACTTGACGCCGCCGGTGCAGCCGCAGCCGGGCTGCCGCTTCTCCCACTGGTCGGTGTCGTTGGCCGTGATCTCGTTGCCCTCGACCACCAGGTCGCTGAGCGGGGCGCCGGCCTTGTACGCGTTGATGCCGTACTGCCCGTTGCCGCGCAGGCAGTTGGCGCGGACCCGCTGGCGGGCGCCGGCCATCAGCCCGGCACCGGAGTTGTCCTGGATCGTCGCGTGCTCGATCACCCATCCGTCGGCCGAGTCGTGGTTGACCACGCCCTCGTTCTGCGGCGCGACGAAGCCCTGCACGGTCAGGTAGCGGATGGTGACGTCGGCGGCGGCACCGCTGAACGCGTACTCGTTGGTCTTCCGGCCGTCGAGCACCGCGCCCGGTGCGCCGAGGTAGCTGTCCCCCTCCTTGGGGACGACCTGGGCGTACCGGTCGGGGGCCAGGGTGTGGGTCCCCGGTTGGAGCCAGAAGGTGGTGTGCGGGGGACTGTCCTTGGTCTTCGCGGCCAGGTCGCCGACCACCGCGGGGTCGACCGTCACCGCGCCCGCCGGCGGCTGCGCCGGCCCGGCCTCGGGATCGGCGCACACCCGGGCCACCGCTGCCGACCCGGTGGGCGGGGCGGTCGGTTCCGGCGGGGCGTCCGAACCGCTGGTGCAGCCGGTCGCCAGCAGCAGGACCGAGGCCAGGGCCCCCCAGTGCCGCCTGTTGATCCCCACCCTCACCCCTCGCCGTTGAACCTGAGGAACGTGCGGAACCCCTGTGCGCCGTCGGAGAAGCCGGTGCCGACCAGCGTGGTGGCGGGTTCCCGGCGGCCGAAGCCGGCCGAGTACCAGCCCAGCGGCGGCTCGCTCTCGCCCCGGTGCGCCCGCCAGGACAGCTGCTCCGGCAGGTCGAGCACGGCGGAGCGCCGCTCGCCGTCCGTGGTCCAGGTCAGCACGGCCCGGTCGCCGGTCAGGTCCGCGGTGATCGCCGGGCCGAGGTGGAACGCCAGCCGGACGGCCCGGCCCGGACCGCTCACCTCGTCGGTGATCCGCAACTCCCGGCTGCCGGAGTCCAGTTCCACCCGGCGGCGGTGCACCGAGGGGTGGTAACCGTCGTGCTCGGCGCACCAGCGCGCCACCTTCGCGTCGGAGGTGTCCGCGACCAGGACGCGGCTGTGGGCGTGCCGGGTCCACAGGAACGGGCCGCCGGAGGCGGACTGGTCCGCGCCGTCCAGCTCCAGGGTGTTGTGGCCCAGGGTGGAGCGGAAGTACCGCCGCCACTCGGGCTGTCCGTGGTAGCAGTACGTCCCCGGGTCGGCGAGCACGTCGACCCCGTCGTGCCGGACCTCCACGGACAGCGCGTCCGCGTGGCCGTGCGCGGCGATGGACAGGAACCCGTGCGGACCGCCGTCGCAGCGGCACCAGATCTCCCCCGGTCCGCGCAGGACGGTCATCCCCGCGTCGGGGAAGTGGACCGGCCGGCTCGCCGGGCGGGCCACGGCGGGGGTCCGCCCGTACGGCCGGATCAGCGCGGCCAGCAGCGGGGTGCGCACATCCGTGCCGGTCACCGCCGGCCACCAGGCGAGCCGGCCGAACACCGCGTCCCCGGTGGTCAGCAGCGAGGCCCAGCGGTCGGTGCCGGCGCCGTCCAGGACCAGGCCGTGTCCGTCGTCCGCGTCCCCCTGGCGCGGTGGCCGCAGCCGGTTGTCGACGACGGCCGCGAGCGCGTCGGTCATCCGCAGCAGCACCAGCCGGACCGTCGCGGGGACCGGCACGGCGGCGGCGTCCGCCTCGGCCAGCGCGGCCAGGCCGAGCTCCAGGACGAGTCCGTGGTACTCGGTGGCCAGCTCGCGGTTGAGGCCGGAGCGGAAGGTGTTGGCGCGCAGGTGCCGCTCCAGCGAGCGCAGCGCGTCGGAGCGCCAGCGCGCCGAGGCGGGGAACCAGCCGAAGGCGCAGGCCGCGGCGAACTGCCCGGCCGCCTCGGCGATGACGTGGTTGTTCGCCGAGGACCCCCGGCTGGGGAAGGCGGCCAGCCAGCGCTGGTGGTGCCAGATCTGGTCCAGCGCCACCGGGTTGCCCTCGAACAGGGCGGCCGCGCCCGGCCAGCCGTCGAGCAGCCGGCGGACCCACACCCAGGACAGCAGCCGGATGCCCAGCTCGATGCCGCTGATCCAGTGCACGCCGCGCAGCGGCGGGTTGGCCGCCCACCAGGACCGCAGGTGCTCGGCCACCCGCTCGGCGTACCGCTCGTCGCCGGTGATCGCGTAGGCGGCGGCGAGCACGGTCAGGTGCTGGTGGCGGGACGGCTCCCAGATCTGCTTGATGTCCCCGACCGCGTCCTCGTCGCGGTACGGCACCTCGAAGGCGTAGCCGGACGGGGCCCGGCGTCCGGTCTTCGGGTCGCGCCACCAGTCCGGGGCGGCGAGGTCGTCGCGCTCCACCCCGAAGTACTCGGCGTGGCCGTCCATCAGCCGGTCCGCCGCGGCGAGCAGGCGCTTCGCGGCGTCGGGTGGCAGCGCGGCGATCGTCCCGGCGGGCAGCACGGCGGTGAACCGGGCGCCGGTGACGGCCGGGCCGTGCGGCGGCGCCGACGAGCGCCACCGGCGCCTGCGCACCGCGTCGCCGACCCGGCCGCCGATCTCCCGCGGTCCCATCCGGGACAGCCGGCGCAGGTACCAGCCAGGGCTCATGGTCACAGCGACCTCGCCAGCGTCACCGGCGCGCCGCCGGCCATCGCGGCCCGCACCGCGAGGGTGGCCGCCGTGGTGGCGACCAGCGACTCCAGTGGCACCGGCATCGGCCCGCCGCTCCGCACGGCCTTGACGAACGCGGCCAGTTCGGCGGACTGGCCCTTGTCCCGGGCCTTGGGCAGCCGCGAGCTGACCCACCGCTTCCGCCCGGCCGTGCTTTCGAAATACACCGAGGCGCGGACGAAGTCGTCGAGCTTCAGCACCCTGCCGTCCGCGACGAGGTCCAGGGTCTCCTTGGGGAAACCGGGCGCGCCGGTGGTGACGTAGCTGACGGTGGCGGTGGAGCCGTCCGGGTAGCGCAGCACCACCTGGAGGTCCTCGTTGCCGGACGGCGCGACGGCGTACACCGAGACCGGGTCGGCGTCCAGCAGCCAGCTCGCGGTGTCGATGAAGTGCCCGCCCTCGCCGGCGAATCGCGAGCCCTCGGTGCCCTGCTGGAGGTACCAGCTGCCGTGCTGCAACCGGCCCGCGTTGACCAGGTAGCGCAGGCTCGCCGGACCGGTCCGGGCGCCGAAGCGGGCCTTGGCCTCCCGCAGCAGCGGCGCGAACCGGCGGTTGAAGCCGACCTGCAGGCGGTCGTTGCCGGACTCCTCCACCGCGGCGAGCACCCCGGCCAGTTCGTCCTCGGTGAGGGCCAGCGGCTTCTCCACGAACACCGCCTTGCCGGCCAGCAGCGCCCGGCGGGTCAGTTCGGCGTGCGAGCTGTGCCGGGTGACCACGAACACCGCGTCGACGGCCGGGTCCCCGAGCACGGCGTCGAGGTCGGTGGTCGCGTGGGCGAAGCCGAACTTCCGCTGGGCGTTGGCGGCGGACAGCGCCGTGGTGGTGACGACCGTGGACAGTGCGACGCCCGCGCGCTGGGCCAGGTGCGGCAGCAGCATCGAGGTCGCGTAGTTGCCCGCGCCGACGAACGCCAGCCGCACCGGCGCCCCTGCGGATCGGCCGGGCACGGGCCGGGCCGACGGGTCCGCGCGGCGCACCGCGGGCACCGCCACCGCCAGGGACCCGGCCGCCAGCTCCGCCTCCGCCTCCGCCTCCGCCGAGGGATAGCGGAACAGCACGGCCACCGCCTTCAACTCGCCGTCCTTCAGGCGCCGGTAGGTCTCGACGGCGGCGTCGAAGTCGGCGATGTGGGAGATCAGCGGCTCCACGTCGACGCGGCCGCGTGCCATGAGGTCGAGGAAGCACGCCAGGTTGCGGCGCTCGGTCCAGCGCACGTAGCCGATCGGGTAGTCCCGCCCCTCGAGCTCGTACTCCGGGTCGTAGCGCCCGGGCCCGTACGAGCGGGAGAACCGGACGTCGAGCTCCTTCTCGTAGTACGCGTTCCACGGCAGGTCCAGCCGGCACTTGCCGATGTCGACGACCCGGCCGCGGTCCCGGGCCAGGTGGGCGGCCAGCTCGACGGGCTGGTTGCTGCCGCCGCCGGCGGCCAGGTACACCTGGTCCACGCCGTGACCGTCGGTCAGCTCGGCGACGGCGTTCTCCACCGCCGCGGACCCTGGATCGCCACAGGCCACGGCGCCCAGCCGCTCGGCGAGCTCGCAGCGCGCCGGGTCGGGGTCGGCCCCGACGACGCGCACCCCCGCAGCGGTGAGGAGCTGCACCACCAGCTGCCCGATCAGCCCGAGGCCGATGACCAGCGCCACCTCGCCGAGCTGCGGCTCGCCCTGGCGCACGCCCTGCAGGGCGATCGAGCCGACGGTGCCGAAGGACGCGTGCCGCGGCGCGAGGCCGTCCGGCACCGGGGTGTAGAGGTTCCTCGGCACCCAGTTCACCTCGGCGTGCAGGGCGTGCTCGTTGCCGGCGCAGGCCACCAGGTCGCCGACCTTCACCTCGTCGATCCCGGCGCCGACCTGTTCGACCACCCCGCACAGCGAGTAGCCCAGCGGCGTGTAGGAGTCCAGCTTGCCCATCACCTTGCGGTAGGTGGCGGGCAGCCCGTTGACGGCCACGCTCTGCATCACCTTGGCCACCTGGTCCGGGCGGGACCGGGCCTTGCCCAGCATCGACATGCCGGCCTCGGAGACCTTCATCAGCTCGGTCCCGGTGGAGATCAGCGAGAAGGCGCTGCGGACCAGCACCCCGCCCGGCTTGCACCCCGGCACCGGCACGTCGAGCACCGACAGCTCACCGCTCTTGTAGTTCTGCACAACCTGTTTCAACGGAAGTCCCCTTGCTTCTAAGCCGGTTGCTGCTGCGCCGGGAAATGAGCCGTACGCCGGAAAGTGAGCCCTAAGCCGTCGGATGAGCGCTGTGGCCGGAGGTCGCGCCGCGGTACCAGTACTCGAGGGTCAGCACGTGCCACAGGTGCTTGGAGAAGTCCCGCTGGCCGGCGGCGTCCTCGGCGACCAGCCGCGCGAGTGCGTCGCGGCGCAGGAACCCGGAGCGGACCAGCTCGCCGTCGTTGATCACCTCGCGCACCAGCGGTGCCAGGTCCCGGCTCATCCAGGCCCGCAGCGGGGCGCTGAACAGGCCCTTGGGCCGGTACACGATCTCCCGGGGCAGGATCGAGGCGGCTGCCTCCTTGAGCACGGCCTTGCCCTGCCGCCCCACGATCTTGCGGTCGCCGGGCACGGTGAACGCCGCCCTGACCACCTCGACGTCCACGTACGGCACCCGCACCTCGGTGGACGCGGCCATGCTGGAACGGTCCGTGTAGGCGAGGTTCAGGCCCGGCAGGAACATCCGGGCGTCGCCCAGGCACATCCGGTTGACGAAGTCGTCGAGGTCGTTGTCCTGGTAGACGTCCGCGTGCTCGGTCAGCACGTCCTCGACCGTCCCGGCCAGGTCCGGGTCGACCAGGGCGAGCAGTTCCTCCTGGTCGTACATGGTGTAGCTGCGCCGGAACGCGGTCTCCTCCGGCAGGTCGGCGAAGGAGAGGAACCGCTTGGCGAACCGCACCGACCGCAGCCCCCGCCTGGCCGTGGCCACCGGCAGCCGGTCCACGGCGGCGGACAGACCGCGCCGCAGCGGCCGCGGGACGCGCTGGTAGCGCAGCGCGAGCTGGTTGGCCAGGTGCTTGCGGTAGCCGGCGAACAGCTCGTCGGCGCCCATCCCCGACAGCAGCACCTTGACCCCGGCCTCCCGGGCGGCCGAGCAGATCAGGAAGGTGTTGATCGCCGCCGGGTCGCCGATCGGCTCGTCCAGGTGGTACGTCATCTTCGGCAGCAGGTCGAGCACGTCCGGGGCGATCTCGATCTCGTTCAGGTCGACGCCGAACCGCTCGGCCACCTGCCGGGCGTAGCGCAGGTCGTCCGGCATCGCCTCGAACCTGGCGTCCTCGGCGCGGAACCCGATCGTGTAGGCGGAGATCCCGGGGTGGTCGCGGGCCGCCAGCGCGGTCAGGTAGCTGGAATCCAGTCCGCCGGAGAGGAAGGTCGCCACCGGGACGTCCGAGAGCAGGTGACGCCTGGTCGACTCCTCGACGATGGCGGCGAGGTCCGGCAGCTCGCCGGCCCGGGCCCGGTCCCGGCCCTCGGCGGCGACCTCCCGCAGGTGCCAGTACCGGCCGCGTTCCACCCGGCCGTCGGGCCGGCAGCGCAGCCAGCTGCCCGGCGGCAGCTTCTCCGCCTCGCGGAAGGCGCAGCGCGAGTCCGGCACCCAGTAGTACAGCAGGGAGGCCACCAGTGCCGCCTGGTCCACCTCCAGCGACCCGCCGGTGGCGGCGGCCAGCGCCTTGAGCTCGGAGGCGAACACCAGGCCCTCGCCGCGCCGGACCAGGAACAGCGGCTTGATGCCGAGTTGGTCGCGGGCGAGCACCAGCTCGCCGGTGCGCTCGTCGAAGATCCCGAACGCGAACATGCCGCGCAGCCGGGGCAGGCAGTCCGTGCGCCAGCGCCGCCAGGCCTCCAGCAGCACCTCGGTGTCGGAGGTGCCGCGGAAGCGCACCCCGGCGGCCGACAGCTCGGCCCGCAGCTCGGGCGCGTTGTACAGCTCGCCGTTGTACGTCAGGACCAGGCCGTCCGAGACCATCGGCTGGGCGCCGGTCTCGGAGAGGTCGATGATGGCCAGCCGGCGGTGCCCCAGGTGCACTTCGCCGTCACCGAGGGGGTGGCCGTACCGGCCCGCTCCGTCCGGGCCGCGGTGGGCGAGGGTGTCGGTGAGCAGGTCGGTCACGGCCTTGCCGTCCGGCCATCGGTACGTGCCCGCGATGCCGCACATGTGCTACCTCGCCTCCTGATCGCTGTCGGGGACCCGTGAGGTCCACATCGGTAGTCGTTCCGTCCGCCGCCGGCCCGTCCGGCTCAGCCGGGCCAGCCGCCCGTTCTCACCGCGCAGCGCGGTGTGCGGCCCGTCCCACAGGGTGCCGTCGGTCCGGTCGCGCGGATCGGGGTCGATCAGCACCACCCCGAGCACCGGGATGCGCTGGTCCGCGAGCTGGCGCGCCACGGTGTGCAGCCAGGCGGCGCTGCCGTGCCCGGCGCGCACCACGAGCACGGTCCGGGTGCCGAGGTGGCGCAGGTCGGTCCACGCCGTGCCGGGCGCCACCGAGCCGACGCCGAGCCGGCGTTCCGCACCGGCCCCGACCTGCTCGGCGGCGACCACTGCCGGCTCGCCCGGCCTCGGGCGGCGCTTGGCGAGCTGGGGGCCGGGCAGCCCGTCGACGACCACCACCGGCCCCTCCTCCGCCAGTGCCCCGGCGAGGTCCAGGGCGATCTCGCCGGTGCTGCGCGCGCAGCCCAGTTCCAGCAGTGACACCGCTTCCGCGGAGCCGCGCACGGTGCGGGCCAGGGTCGCGGTGAGCCTCGCCCGGGCCGTCCGGGTCCGCCGCGGCTGCCACCGGCCGGCCGGTCGGCGGGGCACCCGGCGCAGCTCCGCGATGACGGAGGCGCCGAGGTTCGTCGCGATCTCCCGGCGCAGCACGGGGCGGTCCGCCACCACCGCGCCGACGGCGGCCACCGCGATCCCGAGGACGAACCCGAGGACGAGCCCGATCCCGGCATCGGTGGCGGCGGTCTTCGGCAGGGACTGCCTCACCGCGCGCGGGGCGTCCACGATCTGGGTCCCGGCGACGAGCCCGGGGGTGCCGACGCCCGCCTCGGCGGCGCGCTGGCTGAAGTCGTTGATGCGCGAGGTGAGCACGGTCCGGCTGTCGTAGAGCGACTGCAGGTTCGTCGCGGCCTTCGCCCCGCTCTGCTGCGCCGCATCGCCGATCTGCTGGTTGACCTGGGCGAGTTCCTTCTGCATCTGGTCGCGCTGGTCGAGCAGGGCCTTGGCCTCGGCGGCCGCGGCTTCCTGGATCCGCCGCACGTGGTCCGCGACGAAGGCGTCGGCCAGTGCCTTGGCCCGGGCCTGGGCTTCGGCGTCGCTGTGTCCGGTCACGGTGATCTGCAACAGGTTGTTGGTCAGGCCGGCGCCCCCGTAGTCCCGCATGAAGTCCTCAGGTTTCTGCGCGGACCCGAGGGCTTGCAGCGCCTTGCCGGCGATCTCGGTGGTCTGCAGCAGGGCGGCGTCGGTGCGGATCAGGGTTCCCGGGTCGTTGGGCTGGTCCGCCTGGTGCGCGACCAGCACCGTGGTCACCGCGGTCGGCGGCGGCGGCTTCAGGACCGCCAGCGCCGCGCCGAGCAGCAGCCCGACCAGCGCCAGGCAGCACCAGAGGCGCCGCCGCCTGCGCACCGCGACCACCAGCGCCTGGAGGTCCAGCAGTGGCGCGGCGGGCGGCGGCTCCGAGGTCGTAGTTGGTGTCACCCCGACCCTCTCCCCCCGTCGTCGCCGACCGCGAGCGCCGGCGTGGCGTCATCCGCGAGCGCCGGTTCGGCGTCGTCCGGTCGGCGGCCTTCGGACCGCGTCGGACGCTCCCGGACCGGGCCGGCGACGACGACGCCGACCAGCTCGTGCCCGGCGTCCGCGCACGCGTCGGCGATGCCGGCGAGTTCCTCCGCGGTCCAGCCGCCCGCGCTGAGCACGAGCAGGGCACCGGACTCGTCGTCCCGGTCCGGCAGCAGCGGCCGGGACACCGCGACCTCCACCACCCGTAGCAGCGGATCGCTCCCGGCCTCGTCGACCAGCTGCCCGGCGGCCCGGCGGCCCGGCTCGTCGCCGTCCGGGACGACCACCAACAGCCGTGGTGGGTCCGGAAGTCGGTCCCGCAGGCGGGCGCACACCCGCCGGTAGCGGAGCCGCCGGTCGGCCTCGTCGCCGGAGGGCTGCGGGGCCGGCAGGTCCCACCGGACGTCGGTGCCCAGCAGCCGGCGGAGCAGCGCCCACGGGCCACGGCCCGCCGGCCGGTGCGCGCGCGGCCCCCCGGGCACGTCGACGGTGCCGAGGAGCGCCGAGCCCAGCGCCGCGGCGATCTCCGCCCCGGTGCGCGGCCGCCGGCTCCTCCGGGCGGCGACGAGATGCCCGACGACCGCGATCAGGAAGAACGACAACGCCCCGGCGGCGATGAGTTGGATCCTGGTCGGCGGCGCCTGGCCGGACGGCCGGGTGGCCGAGCCCATGACGACCATGTTGGACCGGTTGGCGGCCGGGTCGATCTGGTCCAGCTTCTTGATGGCGTCCTGCAGTGTGGTGCGCAGCTTCTCCAAGTCGGTGCGGGTCTGCACGCTGTCCACGGTCTGCCCCGGATCGGCCGCGGCCGCCAGGTCGGTGATGCGGCGGCTGGCCTGCACCACCAGCTGCCGCAGCGCCTCGGGCTGCGCCGCTTCGGGGTCGGTGCTGTCGCCCGCGATCCGCCCGGCGAAGGTGACGAACTGCTGGGCCACCTGGTCGGAGAGCTGCTGGGCGCGCTCCGGGGTGTCGGCCGTGCCCGAGATCTTGATGATGTTGCCGTCCGCGGCGGTGGCGCTCACCTGGTCCCGCAGCTCGCTGCCGCTGACCCCGTTCCAGCCGAGCGTGGCGGCGGCCCGGTCGACCACCACCGAACTGGTGGCGATCTCCGCCTGGGTCAGCAGCTCCCGGTCCTGCCACACCCCGGGCAGCAGCACCGACGCCGACGCCGTGTAGCTCGGCGGGAACAGCAGCGAGGTGCCGTAGCCGACCAGCGCACCCACCGCGGCGAGGACGGCGAGCAGCCGCCAGCGCCGACGGAGGATCCGGCCGATCGTGACCAGGCGTATCGTGTCGTCGCTCAACGGCGCGGCCTTCTCCCGGGCCGGTCCCGGCCCCCCGCCGACGCCGGAGCGTCGTCCCGGCAGGCGGCGGCGTAGGCGGCGAGCAGAGCTCGTTGGGAGTTGCGCCAGGCGAGCGGCCCGTTGATCCGCTCCTGGCCGATCTTGCCCATCCAGGCCCGCTTGTCCGGATCGTCCATCAGCTGGGCGATCAGCCCGGCGAACGCGGACTCGTCGTCGGCGGGCGCGTAGACGGCGGCGTCGCCGGCGGAGACCCGCGCCTCCCGGAGGTCGAAGGAGACGATCGGCCGGCCCACCACCATGTACTCCAGGACCTTGTTCATGGTGGACACGTCGTTGAGCGGGTTGCGCGGGTCGGGCGAGAGGCACACGTCCGCGCTGGACAGGTAGCGCACCAGGTCGGTGTCCGGCACGCGCCCGGTGAACTGCACCTGGCCCGACAGCCCGAGCCGCCGGGACAGCTCCACCATGGCGTCGAAGGTGTCGCCGCCGCCGACGAACACCGCGTGCCAGTCGCTGCGGCCGAGCTCGTCGCGAAGCTTCGCCAGCGCCCGCAGGGCGTAGTCGACGCCGTCCTGCGGGCCCATCACGCCGAGGTAGCACAGCAGATGGGGCTTGCCGCGCTTCAGCTCCGGCTCGGGCGGCACCGGCCGGAACCGGTCGGTGTCGGGCGCGCTGCGCACCACGAAGACGTCCTCCGGCCGTCGGCCGCCGCGGCTGAGCGCGACGTCCCGGTAGCTCTCGTTGGTGGCGAGCACGACGTCCGCGGCCCGGTAGGTCCACCGTTCCAGCGCGCACACGGCGCGGTAGAGCAGGTCCTGCCCGCGGTCGAACCGGGAGAGGTACAGCTCGGGCACCAGGTCGTGCTGGTCGAACACGAACCGCGCGCCGCGCCGCTTCAGCCACAGGGCCGGCAGGAACAGCAGGTCGGGCGGGTTGCAGGCGTGGACCACGTCGACCGGGCCGACCCTGCGGGCCAGCCGGGTGGTGTGCCACAGCGCCGATCCGTACTCCCGCAGGTAGCCGGCCGGCCCGCCGGTGGCGGCGCGCAGCGGGTAGCGGTGGATCCGCACCCCGTCGATCACCGCCTCCGGTTCGGTGTCCCGCTTGCTCCCCTGCGGGCAGATGACGTGCACCGTCCAGCCCGCGTCGCGCAGCGTCGTGCACTCCTGCCACACCCGCCGGTCGAACGGCACCGACAGGTTCTCCACCAGGATCAGCGCGCGACGGCCCCGGCCGTCGCCGCTCGTCGCGTCTGCGGACTCCGTGTCACCAAGCAAGGCCCGTGTACCCCGGTTCGGCCCGGCGCGCCTCGGCGTCGGGGAGGCGGACGAGGTCGACGATCAGCGGGCCGCCGCCCTGCGGCAGGGCCGACAGGACGGCCGGGTCCCTCGTTCCGACCACGCACACCTCGGCGTGCTCGAGCACCTCGTCGACGGACTCCGCGAGCAGCTGCGCGAGGTGCGGCAGCCTGGTCTCGATGTACTCGCGGTTCGCGCCGAGCAGCCGGGAGAGGTTCACGTTGGGGTCGTAGATCCGCAGGTCGTAGCCCTTGCCGAAGAGCCGCTCGGCCAGCTCCACCAGCGGGCTCTCCCGGAGGTCGTCGGTGCCGGGCTTGAAGGACAGGCCGAACAGGCCCACCCGGCGCCTGCCGGTGCGCTCGACCAGCTCCACCGCGCGCTGCAGGTGGTCGGAGTTGGAGGGCAGCACGTGGGACAGGATGGGCACCGAGACGTCGGCCCGCTGCGCCGCGTGGACCAGGCTGCGCAGGTCCTTGGGCAGGCAGGAGCCGCCGAAGGCGAAGCCGGGCCGCAGGTAGGCGGGGCTGATGTTCAGTTTGCGGTCGGCCAGGAAAACGTCCATCACCTGGTGCGAGTCCACCCCGAGCGCCTGGCAGACCGCGCCCAGCTCGTTCGCGAAGCCGATCTTGAGGCCGTGGAACGCGTTGTCCGCGTACTTGATCGCCTCGGCCGTCGGGACCGGCACCCGGAACACCTCGCCGGGCAGTCCCTCGTACAGCGCCGCGACCACGTCGCCGCTCGCCCGGTCGAGCTGGCCGATGACGGTCTTGGGCGGGTCGAAGAAGTCCCGCACGCTGGTGCCCTCGCGCAGGAACTCCGGGTTGACCGCGACCCCGAAGTCCACCCCGGCCGTGCCCCCGGTGTGCTTCTCCAGGATCGGCACCAGCAGGTTCAGGCAGGTGCCCGGGAGCATGGTGCTGCGGAACACGACGGTGTGCCGCCCGCCCCGCTCGGCCACCGCGGCACCGATCTGCTCGGCGACCCGCTCCAGGTAGGTGGTGCACAGGCTGCCGTTGGGCTCCGACGGCGTGCCCACGCAGACCAGCGACACGTCGCTGCCCAGGATCGCCTCGCGGACGTCGCCGGTGGCGCGCAACGCCCCCGACCGTACGACCTCGGCGATGAGTTCGCCGATCCGCTCCTCGACCACCGGGGCCTTGCCGTCGTTGACCAGGTCGACCTTCACCTGGTTGACGTCCACCCCGATGACCTCGTGGCCCAGACTGGCCAGGCACGCGGCCGACACGCAGCCCACGTAGCCGAGCCCCAGGACGCTGATCCTCATGACCCGTTCCTCCCCTCGGGCAGGCCGGTTCGGCCGGCCATCCGCGCGCCGATCGGACGGCGCCCCCCACCCATCAGTAGGCCCCCTGCCCCTGGAGCACCGCACGCAGCGTCTTCCACAAGATCACCGCGTCCAGGGCGAGCGACCAGTCCTCCACGTACCGCAGGTCCAGGCGCACCGCCTCCTCCCACGGCAGGTCACTGCGTCCGCTGATCTGCCACAGGCCGGTGAGCCCGGGCTTGACGAGCAGCCGCCGGCGGATGTCCGGGCCGTAGGCGGCGGACTCCTCCGGCAACGGAGGCCGCGGCCCGACGAGCGACATCGAGCCGGTGAGCACGTTGAGCAACTGCGGGAGCTCGTCGAGCGAGTACCGCCGCAGCACTCCGCCGACCCGGGTCACCCGAGGGTCCCGGCGGAGCTTGAACAGCAGGCCGGCGCCCTCGTTGCGGTCGGCCAGCTCGGCCCGGGCCCGGTCCGCCCCGGGAACCATGGTGCGGAACTTGACCAGGGTGAACTGGCGGCCGTCCTTGCCGACCCGGTGCTGGCGGTAGAACACCCCGCCCCGGCTGTCCACCAGGACGAGCAGCCCGACGAGCAGCATCAGCGGCGCGAACAGGACGAGCAGGATCGCGGCGCCGAGCCGGTCGACGACCGCCTTGACCGCCCGCGGGCCCCCGGTGAAGGCCGGCATGCTGACCCGCAGCATCGGCATCCCGAGCACCGCGTCGACGTGCAGCCGCGGTCCGGCCACCTCCATCAGCACCGGCGCCACGACCATCTCGGCGTCGCCGCCCTCCAGGTTCCAGGCCAGCCGCTGCAGCCGGTCCGGTGTCCAGTACGGGTCCGGGGTGACCGCGACGACCCGGTAGCCGTCGCGGCGGACGTGGTTGGCGACGTCCGTCAGCCGGCCGACCACCGGCACTCCGTCCAGCCGGTCACCGCCCGGGCCGAGCGCGTACGGCGTGCACACCGCCTCCACCCGCCAGCCCAGGTGCGGGAACTTGCGGGTCCGGGCGATCAGGTCGCGCACGGTGGCCGGGCTGCCGGCGGCGAGCACCGGGCGCAGGCAGCGTCCGTAGTTGCGCTGTTTGTGCAGCCACAGGCGCAGCAGGTACCGCTCGGTCATGGTGACGAGCGTGATCGCCGGGATCGCGACGAAGACCCAGAGCTTGATGTTGTGCGAGGTGAGGGCGATCCCGCCGAGCGCGAGGACGACGGCCGCCGTGAACAGTGAGCGTCCGAGGCGGCGGAACTCCTCGGCGCCCTCGCCGAGCACGGCCGGAGCCCACGCGCGGGTCGTCGCCAGCGCCCCCAGTACCAGCAGCTCGGTGCCGAAGGCGAGGATTCCCCATTTCTCGTGCCAGTTCGACGCGTTCCGAACCCCGAAGAATCCGCCGATCGCCGCCACCATGAAGGCGGTGGCCACGGTGTCGCTGATGATCACGGTACGGCGGTACTGCTGCTCCCAGTCGATCACGGACCGGCTGAGTCTCCCGTTCACCCGACGCCGCGGCGCCGATGGAAACGGGCGGACTAATTCTCCTTCCCCCTGCTCAACAGCCCCGTCCAGGTTGCCAGTGGGTTCGACGTGCTCGCTCCACACGGTTCCTCCCCCCGGGAGGCCTGCGCCTCCCGCACCTGTTCGTTCCTCCCCCCGGGAGGCCCTGCCTCCCGTGCCGCGCTGTTCCTATCCGCGGGAGTTCCCGCCTCCCGCGCATGGCGAAATTGCCGGATTCCCGAGGTGCGCGGGAACCCGCCGACGGTTGCTCTCCACACTCAGGGCCCGTTTTCGGACACCAGGAATTTCCCACCCAACGTCTTCCGCCGGGGACGCGACCACCGACCGTCCGCAGCACCGGACTTGAAGATCATGAAGTCTCGCCTCGCGCCCAACCGTTGCGAAGTGAAAGTCAATCTAGAGCATCGGGGGCACCCGAAGAGGGGGATATGTGAAACACATGGTCGAAGTTTGAAGTCGGATCTACCGAATGATCACCTCGGGGGGCTCCGGGAAGCCGAGGACGTGCGGTGTGACCTGTGACGACGCGCCCGACCGGGCACGCGGAGGGTCCACTGGTGCGGAGAAGTCCGGCACCCCGGCCGGGAGTTGGCATGCTCAGCCGGTGACCTCGACGGTCGCCGCCCGGCCGGCGGGAACGGTGAGGGTGGCGCAGGTGTGGCTGAGGCCGTCCACGGTGAGGCCGCCGATGCCCTCACTGCCCTCGGCGGCACCACCGCTCCGTCACTGCGCCCCGCCACTCCGCCAGCCCGGACAGCGTCAGCGGATGGACACCGTGGCCGGCCGCACGCAGGTGCGGGACCACGTCCTCCCAGGCCCACGCCCCGAGCCGGGCGCCGGCCACCAGTACGAAGTGCACCATTCCCGCACCCTAGGACCTGTCTTCACCCACATGTCCCGCGCCCTCCCGTGACCCCCTTGCTCAGCCGCCGAGAACGGCGTCGACCTCCACCTCGACCAGCCACTCGGGGTCGATGAAGCGGGAGACCTCGACGAAGGTGGTGACCGGCCGGATCGCCGCGAAGCGCTCCCCGTGGGCCCGGGCGGCCTCCTCCCAGGTCGTCACGTCGGTGAGCATGATCCTGGTCCGCACCACGTCCCCGAGCGACGCGCCCGCCGCTTCGAGCGCGGCCTCGGCGATGTCCAGGCACCGGAGCGTCTGGGCGTAGACGTCGCCGTGCCCGACGTTCCTCCCGTCGTCCCCGATCGGCGCGGTGCCCGCCACCGCCACGTACGGGCCCTTGCGGACCGCGCGGGAGAACCCGATCCGGGGCTCCAGGGGCGAGCCCGAACCGACCAGCTTTCGACCGTTGTCCATCGCGCCATGCTCGCAGACCGGCGGGCGGCCCGACCACACCGTCCCGAGGCTTGGACCGGCCGTCACCGGCTACCCCGCCCTCAGTCTCCGGCGACGGCGGTGAACTCGGCCGTGTGGACCGCGTCGCCCTGCTTGAAGTCGAGGTAGAGCCGGTCCAGCTCGGGCCGTTCCGCTGCCGGCGAACCCGGTGGGCGCTCAGGCGCCCCGCTCGCGGTGCCGCCACCGCACCGGGTCGACGGCCGCCTCGCCGCGCCGGCCGACGCCCGGACCGGCGGGCGCAGGGGCCCGGTAGCCGGCGCAGGTGAGTACCAGCATCTCGTCGCCCCCGGGCCGGAACTCGTACGCCACCCGCCGCACCCGGCTCCCGATCCCGAGGACCGCCAGTTCCTCGCGCAGCCGTTCCAGGCCCTGGTAGCGCTCGCCGGTGTCGTACACCGTCACCGGGAAGAGCCGGACCTCCCGCCGTGCCACCCGGGCGAGGTCCAGCAGCGCGGCCCGTTGGAACTCCTCGCCCAGCCGGTTGCCGTACGAGAAGACCAGGTGCGAGCTGAGCACCAGGTCGAAGGAGCGGTCAGCGAAGGGGAGTTCGGGCAGTGCCCCGGCCACGTAGCGCTCCGGGCGGGCGGCGATGTCGGCCCGGAACAGCCGGGTGTTGGCGCTCCACTGCCGGATCAGGTCGTCCGCGTCGGCGTACCAGGACCGGGCGAAGCCGGCCGTCTCCCGCGCCAGCAGCTCGCGTTTGAAGCCGGTCTCCCGCTCGACCAGCAGGCCCAGCTCCGCCCGGTGCACGGCGTATTCGCGGTCGACGGCGACCGTGTCGATCCCCTGCCGCCCGGCTTCGGCGACGAAGCTCGCCGCGCCGGCCGGGCAGTCGAGGATGCGCTGGTCGAGGTCGCGGTCGGTGAGCGCGAACATCGCGCGGTACTCGGCGAAGGAGCGGGCGCTGACCAGCACGGCTCACCCCCTCCCGACGAAGGGCATGGTGGTGGGCAGCACCACCAGGGACTGGATGCTGGTGTCCGGCGGCTGCGAGGCCATCAGCAGCAGGGCCTCGGTGAAGCGCTCCACCGGGATGGTGGCCTCCACCGCCATCGTCCCGTCGGCCTGCATCGCGGGCGGCTGCGGGCTGCCGTCCAGCGGCGCGACGTTGCCGACGTCGATCTGCCCGCAGGAGATCCCGTACGGGCGGCCGTCCAGCGCGAGGACCTTGGTGAGGCCGAGGACGGCGTGCTTGGCGGCGGTGTAGGCGAGGGAGTTGGGGCGGGGCACGTACGCGGAGGGCGCGCCGTTGTTGATGATCCGGCCGCCCTGCGGGGTCTGGGTGCTCATCAGCCGGAAGGCCTCCCGGGCGCACAGGAACGCGCCGGTGGCGATGGTGTCCAGCACGCGGTTCCAGTCGCGGAACGGCGTCTCGGTGATCGGCCGGCGCGGGGCGGCGGCGCCGGCGTTGTTGAACAGCAGGTCGAGCCGGTCGTACCGGTCGCGGACGGCGTCGAACAGCCGGGCGACCTCCTCCGGACTGCGGATGTCGGTCGGCACCGCCAGCACCCGTCCCGGGTCGACCTCCGCGAGCGCGGCGGTCTCCTCCAGCGCGTCCTTGCGGCGCCCGGCCAGCACCACCGTCCAGCCGGCGTCGAGGAGGGCCAGCGCGGAGGCCCGGCCGAGCCCGCTGCCGCCGCCGGTGACCAGCGCGACCCTTCCGTGCGGCTGGGTCCTGGCGGGTCGGGTCCTGTCGGATCGAGTCTTGTCTGATCGGGTCACGGCGCCCACGTCTCCCCCTCGTTGAGCCAGATCCGCAGCATCCGCCGGGCACGCGGGCCGGGTTCGTCCCGGTACGCCGAACGCCCGTGCAGCACTCGGCTGTTGCGGATGATCAGCAGGTCCCCGGCGGCCATCGACAGGCCGAAGGCGATCTCCGGCCGGTACAGCACCTCGTCCAGCACGCCCAGCGCCTCCCACTGACGGTCGGTCAGCTCCGGCCCGCCCCGGTCCGGCGAGGAGCGGACGGTGCGGGTCTGGTAGTAGCAGCCGATCGTCCCGTCCTTCCGCGGGTACAGGATCGGAGTGACGACCAGCTGCGGGCCCGCCCGGCCGGTCCGGTCGAAGGTCCAGTCCTCGCCGAGCGTCGCCAGCGCGTCCGGCCGCTCCCGCCCGATCAGGTCGTGGACGTGCCGGGCACTCGCCAGCTTGGTCAACCCGCCGCCGTGGTAGGCAGGTTGGAGGCAGAGCAGGACGAGCAGGTCACAGGTGTCGCAGTGGAAGCCGAGTTCGGTGTCGCCGTCGCCGTCCTGGTCGCGCAGCACCGAGGTGAGGTCGCCGCGCCCGTTCTGCGGGACGATCCGGCCGTAGTCCGCCAGCAGGAAGGACAGCGCCTCGGCGATCTCCTGCTCCGGCCGCGCCGGGTCGACCAGGTTGGCGACGTGGGTGAGCCCGACCGAGTCGGTGCTCTCCCGCACGAAGGAGCGCAGCCGCTCGCGCACCGGCCCGCCCGCGCCCCAGCGTCCGGCCCGGGCGTCGGCCCAGAGCAGCCGCCGCTCCCGCTCCCCCAGCCGCAGCGACCACAGCTGCCGTCGGGCCGCCAACTCCAGGCTGCTCCAGCCGATCTCGGTCACGGTGTGCTCGTTCACGACGTCTCCTCCTGCCGGGCCCCGGCCGCGACGGCCTTGGACCAGAGCGCCAGCGCCTCGTCGATCTGCGCGGCCGTGACGACCAGCGCGGGGACCATCCGGACCACGTTGAGGTGGATCCCGCAGGGCAGGAGCAGCAGGCCGAGTTCGGCCGCCGCCTGCTGGACCCGCCGGGCGGTGTCAGGGTCGGGCGAGCCGTCCGGTCGGCGGAACTCGCTCGCCGCCATCAGGCCGAGCCCCCGGACGTCGCCGATGCCGGGCGCCCCGGCGGCGACCGCCCGCAGGCCGTCCAGCAGCCGCGCGCCCTGCTCGGCCGCGTTCTCGACCAGCCGCTCCTCGCGCAGCACGTCCAGGGTGGCCAGGGCGGCGGCGCAGGCCACCGGGTTCCCGCCGTAGGTGCCGCCCTGCGAGCCGGGCCAGGCGCGCGCCATCAGCTCGGTCGGCGCGGCGATGGCGGACAGCGGGAAGCCGCTGGCCAGGCCCTTCGCGGTGATCAGCACGTCGGGCCGCACCCCGGGCTCGTGCTGGTGCGCCCAGAACCGGCCGGTGCGGCCGAAGCCGGTCTGCACCTCGTCGACCACCAGCAGGATGCCGTGCCGGTCGGCGCGCTCGCGCAGCCCGGCGAGGAACCCGGCCGGTGCGGGCACGTAGCCGCCCTCGCCGAGCACCGGTTCGACGAACATGGCGGCCGTCTCGGCGGGCGCGGAGACGGTGGCCAGCACCTCGTCCAGCCCGCGCAGGGCGTGCGCCACCGCCTCCTCCTCCGGGAGTCCGAGCCGGAAGGCGGCCGGGAACGGCGCCACCGCGACCCCGGGCACCAGCGGGCCGATGCCCGCGCGGAAGCGCGTCCCGGCGGTGGTGAGCGAGGCCGCGCCCATGGTGCGGCCGTGGAAGGAGCCCTCGAAGACGATCACGTTCTGCCGCCCGGTGGCGTGCCGGGCCAGCCGCAGCGCCGCCTCCACCGCCTCCGTCCCGGCGGTGGCGTAGAACAGCGAGTCCAGGCCGGGCGGCAGGACGTCGCCCAACCGCTCGGTGAGGGTGAGCAGTTGGTCGTGCAGGACGGTGGTGTACTGGCCGTGGAGCAGCCGGCCGGCCTGTTCGCGGACGGCCTCGACCACCTTCGGGTGGCAGTGGCCGGTGCTGGTCACCCCCACGCCGGAGGTGAAGTCGAGGTAGCGGCGGCCGTCGGCGTCGTAGAGGTGGAGGCCTTCGCCGCGCACGGCGATGACCGGGGTGGCTTGTTTCAGCACGGGGGAGAGCTGGGACAAGGGAATCTGCCTTCTCTCAAGGGCCTGTCGGATCAGGGAAGTTGGGTCTGTCCGGTCGGATCGGCGGGCGGCAGGTGGCCGGCCTCGGCGGCCCAGCCGAGCGCGGCCGCCCACCACTGCGGGGTCGGCGCGGTGAAGCGGACGCCCAGCCGGTCCAGGACGGCGGTGGTGTACGAGCTGTCCACCCGGACGTTGCGCTCCTCCTGCTGGGCCCAGGCTGCGGCCAGCCGGGCGGCCGTCGGGTGCTGCCGCTCGGCCCGGGCGATGGCGGCGGCGAAGCTCTCGTCGTCGGTGAGCCGGACGGGACGGCCCGACTCGGCGAGCCAGCGGACGAGTTCGTCGTGCGGCGTGGCGTACGGCGTCTCGACGTGGTAGGCGCCGGGTGCGGCGTACGGGTCGAGGGCGATCGCGGCGATCCCGGCCGCCACCGTGTCCACGTGCGAGAACGCGAAGGCGGTGTCCGGCCGACTGGGGGCGGCGCCGGCCAGCAGGTAGCCGCGGACGAGCTGGTAGATCCGGTTGTCGCCGGTGTTGGCCTGGAAGGCCCCGGTGCGGCTGTGCGCGGCGATGTGGCCGCTGCGGTACAGGTAGGCGGCGTGCCCGGTGGCCGCCCAGGCCCGGACGGCCTGCTCGGCGCGGTACTTGGAGCGCTCGTACGGGGTGCGGAAGTGCTGGCCGATCCACAGGTCGGCCTCGCTGAAGCGGCGCGGTGGGCCGTCCACCCCGCCGGAGACGGCCAGCGTGGAGACGTGGTGGAGCCGGGCCTGCGGGGCGTGCTCGTCGAGCCAGGCGAGCAGTCGGCGCACCGCCGTGTGGTTGGCGCGCTCCAGCTCGTCGGGCGAGGCGACCAGCCGGACGTCCGCCGCGGCGTGCACCACGATCCTGGCCTCCCGGGTCCGTTCCAGCCCGGCCGGGGAGAGACCGAGGCCGTCCCGTTCGAGGTCCCCGGCGACGACCTGGGCCCGCCGGCCGGCCAGGCGCCGTACGGCAGCGGCGTCGTCGGCGGCCCGTACCAGACAGGTGACCACGGCGCCGCGCCGCCGGAAGGCGTCCAGCAGGTGGCGTCCGAGGTAGCCGGTGGCGCCGGTGAGCAGCACCCGGGCGGGTTCGCGGACGCTCGCCCGGGCTGGGGGCGCCACCCCGGCGTGCAGCAGCTGCCCGGAGGTGGACAGCGGCGATCGCCGCGGCTCGGCGGCCGCCGGGCCGGCGATCGCCGTGGCGAACCGGCGCAGGATCCGCTCGGCGGCCTCGCGCGGGACGGCGGGCCGGCCGTACACCAGGTCGGCGACCAGCCGCTGCTCCACCACCCGTGCGGTGAGCCGCAGTCGGTACAGCGGGTCGCCTCCGGCGCAGCGCGCCACCCCGGCCTGTTCGTCGGCGACGGTCCAGTCCAGCGCGGGCTCCTCGGGCAGCCGGAAGGTGCCGAGGAAGTTGAATCCGACCGTGGGGCGCCCGCCGGGCCCGTCCGCCGCGTCCATCGGCCGCACGGGCACCTCGCGCAGCTGCCGCGCGGTCTCCTCCGGGCCCGCGAACGGGTCCAGCTCGAGGTGCTTGACGGCGGTGAACCAGCCGACGGTGTCCAGGAATTCACCCGGGTCGCCGGCCGTGTCCCGCCCGTGGGTCTCGACCTCCACCGCGACGCCGGGCTCGCCGCGCCACCGGGCGACGGCTCCGGCGAAGGCGTCCAGCAGGACGGCCTCCAGCCCGGCCCCGCCGCCGTGCCGGCCGACCAGTCGGGCGGTGGCGGCGGCGTCCAACGACCAGCTGAGCGCGCCGGGTCGGGCGGGCGTGGCGGGTTCGGCGACGGCGGTCTCCGGTGGGGGCGGCGGAGCGGCCGCCGCCCAGCGGTAGAAGTCGCCCGTCGGCGGCAGGTCGGTCGGCTTGCGGTCCAGCGCCGCGCGGTAGGCGTGGGCGAGGTCGTCCAGCAGGATCCGCCAGGACAGCCCGTCGACCACCAGGTGGTGGGCGATCAGCGCGAGCCGGTCGTCGGTGCCCGGCGGGCCGGTGAACAGGTGGACGCGCAGCAGTCGTCCGGCCAACGGGTCGAGGCTGCGGTGGAGTTCGGTGCAGACGCCGGCGACGGTGTCGGCGATCGCGCCCGCCGCGCGCGGGATGCGGGAGTGGGAGACCGGGTCGAGTTCCGCGACCGCCCGGGGTTCGCCGTAGCCGTCCGGGTGGAGGGGCCGGCGCAGCGCCGGGTGGCGTTCCAGGACGGCCGCGACCGCCGCCGAGAGCGCGGCCGGGTCGACGGCGGTGCGGCAGCGCAACAGCACCGACTGGTTCCAGTGCCGCAGGTCCCGGAGGGATTGCCGGCGGTACAACCAGCGCTGGGCTGGGGCTAGTTGGCCGCCTTCCGAAGTGTCGTCGCGCCGGGGGGCCGGCCCGGCCGGGGCCACCGGTACCGCCGCCCGGGCCAGTGCGGCCGCCGTGGGGTGCCGGTAGAAGTCCTCGTAGGCGACCCGCAGCCCGGAGCGCCGCAGCAGGGCGATGGTGCGCATGGCGAGGATGGAGTCCCCGCCGAGGCCGATGACGTCCGCCCGCGTCCCGACGCCGGGCAGGCCGAGCGCACCGGCCCAGAACCGGGCGATCTCTCCGGCCAGTCCCCCTTCGGCCGCTCCGGGGGCCGACTCCGCCCGGTGCTCGACCAGTCGGTCCACCAGCCCGGCCAGCGCGGTCCGGTCCAGCTTGCCGTTGGGCCCGACCGGGAACTCCGGAAGCAGCAGGATCGGCTGCGGCACGGAGTAGCCGGGCAGCCGGTCGCGCAGGTGGTCGGCCAGCCCTGCCACTCCGGCGGAGGGATCCACCATGCGGACCGCACCCAGCAGTTGGTTTCCGACAGCGGTCTCCCGCAGCAGCGCGGCGGAGCCGGCCACGCCCGGGTAGCCGTCCATGGCCCGTTCGACCTCGGCGAGGTCGACCCGGTACCCGCGGACCTTCACCTGGCGGTCCACCCGGCCGAGGAAGACCAGGTTCCCGTCCGCCCGCCGGCGACACAGATCACCCGTCCGGTACGTCCGGCGGCCGTCGTGCCGGACGAAGGCCCGGGCGGTCTCCTCGGGCCGTCCGAAGTACCCGGCGCTGACGCCCCGCCCGCCGATCAGCAGCTCCCCCGCGGCGCCGTCGGCCACCGGCCGCCCCGCCTCGTCCACCACGCCGAGCAGCACCTCGCCGATCCCGCTGCCGATCGGCACGGTCGGTTCGTCCAGCGGCAGTTGACCGGCGGCGGTGGCCAGGAAGCAGGTCGCGCCGACGGTGGTCTCGGTCGGTCCGTAGTGGTTGACCAGCCGCTCGGTGACGGCGCCGTCGAGCAGGGCGGCGGCGAGCGGGCGCGGCAGGGCCTCGCCGCCGAGCAGCAGGGTGCGCAGCGGCGGGGTGCCGGCCGGGCGGCCCTCCAGCAGGGCGGTCAGGTGCGAGGGGGTGGTCTTCAGGGTGTCGACTCCGGCGCGGCGCAGCGTGGCCCAGAAGGCCGCGGGGTCGCGCACCTCGTGGTCGGGGACGACGTGCACCGAGCCGCCGGTGGCCAGGGCGAGCAGCCAGGCGGTGTGCCCGAGGTCGGCGGCGAGCGTGGTGACGTGCGCGGTCCTGGGGGCGTCGGCCTCGGTGAATCCGAGCCGGGTGGCCAGCGAGCGGGCGTAGTGCACGGCGTTGGCGTGGGTGACGGCCACCGCCTTGGGTTCGCCGCTGGAGCCGGAGGTGAAGGAGAGGTACGCCGGGTCCTCGCCGGCGGGCTCGCCGCCCTGCCAGGACGGCCCGTCCGCCAGGGCGTCCACCACCTCCAGGCCGATGCTGCCGAGACCGCTGGGACCACCGGGACCGCCCTCGGTGGCGAGCGCCCGCCCGACCCGGACGGCCGCCAGCCGCCGGGCGAGGTCGGCCGCGGACCAGTCGGGATCGGTCAGCACGGCGGCCGCGCCGCAGCGCAATACCCCGTGCAGCAGCACCAGCATCCGGGCGTCCCGGGGGCCGAGCAGGGCGACCCGGTCGCCCCGTCCGGTGCCGTCGGCGGCCAGCCGGGCGGCGATCCGCCCGGCGGCGGCGTCCAGGGTGCGGTGGTCGAGGCTGCGGACGCCGTCGGCGACGGCGGGCCGGTCGGGGTGGGCCCGGGCGAGGTGCGACAGCAGGGCGGTGAGCGAGTCGGTGGCGGGGGTGGACCGGACGTGCCGCGTCGCGGAGGTCAAGCCGACTCGTCCCCCGTCCGGGCCGTCCCGGCCGGTCGGGCGGCCACCCGGGGGTCACCCGCCAGGTACCCATCCAGCTCGGCGGCTTCGGGGAGGCGCCCGGCCAACTCCCAGGCCAGCATGCGGTGCAGGCCGTCGAGGTGGACCAGTCCGGACCGTACCGCCAGCTCCGCGTAGTCGGGGTGGTCGACCGGCACGGTGCAGAGGTAGAGCGGCGTGAACGGGGCTCGGCGCAGCAGCCGGAGCTTCGCCGCGCAGGCCGGGTTGGCCGCCGTCCAGGCGGCGCCGCCGGAGCGGACGCGTTCGGCCGCTCCGGCGACGGTCAGCCCGGTGCGCGGGACCAGTTCGAGTTCGCCGCCCTCGCTGAGGTGCCAGGGCAGCACGACGCCGAGGACGTCGGCCCGGGTGAGCCGGACCCGCCACCAGCCGCCGGCCATCTTGTCGGCGCGTTCCAGGTTCTCCTCGCCGTACACGTTGGTGTTCGCCTCGTGGGCCCGTTCCACCGGATGGTCCCGCAGGTAGGCGTCGTGGACCTCGGCGTAGGCGACGGCGGTGACGATCTCCACGGCAGTGCTCCTCAGGCGGTTCAGACGGTTCCGGTGTATTCGGTGAAGTGGTGCTCCGCGAACAGCTCGGGCCACTGGCCGTCGGCCAGGTCCAGTTCGCGGGCCCGGGCCAGCATCTGCCGCCAGTGCGGCTTCACCGGGCGCCAGCGCGCTCCCGCCTGGCAGTAGGAGGCGTCGATGAAGTAACGGGGCCGGCCCGGCCCTTCGGGCGCCGGTCTGCGGGTGTGGAACAGCGCCGAGTTGAGCAGCACGGTGGTGCCGGGCGGCAGCCGGTCGATGACCACCTCGCCGGGCAGTTCCGTGGTGCCGTGGTGGGCGTAGGCGTTCTTGCCGGCGGCGGTGCGGTGCGAGCCGGGCAGGACGGCCAGGCTGCCGACCTTCTCGTCCAATCCGCCGAGGTAGTGCAGCGCGTGGACCATCACCAGGGACGGGTCGGAGCCATCGTGGGGCTCGCAGTCGTGGTGCCAGGGCTTCCCCGGGATGCCCGGGGCCTGGCGGTCGCTGTGCAGGTGGTGGAAGACGAAGGACGGGCCGATCAGCCCGGTCAGCGCCCGCAGCAGCGGCGGGTGGGCGAGCAGCTCGCCGTGGGCGGGGAGTTCCAGTTCCAGCACCGGGGGCGGTCCGTGCCGGTCGGGGTCGACGCAGGCGGCGATCGAGCGGGCCCGCAGGCCCTCGTCCACCCACCGGTCCACCTCGGGGACGAGGCGTTCGCGCAGTGCTTCGGGCAGCAGACCGGGCAGGACCAGGTACCCGGACTCCAGGAACCGACGGCGGTGCTCGGTGTCGAGGGCCTCACGCCCAGCGGAGTGCACGGTCACCGAACCGACCCCCTCCTTCCGTTCGACGGGACGCACAACGGGACGCGGTACGGGAAAGGGGGCACACGGGTCCGTCCAGACTTCGGGTGGCGGCGGTGTCGCCCGTCGTCGCCACAGACAGCTGAGTTCGGGTCCGCGATCAGCACGCGACCGGGTCGCGGTCGGGCCGTGATCGCCACGAAGAGGCACGCGTCAACCACACAAGGTGATCCGCCCCAGGAGTATGAACCGGTCTGCGCGTCCACGACAAGACCAAAGCCAACCCGTGGACACCTTCCCGCCACCGTGCCGTTCAGCTCCGGCCATCACTCGATTCCCCGCCCACCGGACACTCCGGGCTCCCCCGCACCGGTGATTCGCCGTCGGAACAGCCGATGCGGCAGAGTTGCGACATGAGCGAGCGGAGCGAGCGAACCATCGAAAGGGGCGCGTTGAGCGAAGCGTCCGCCGAGTCCTGCGAGGTGGGCGCCAGCGCCGACACCCGCAGTCACCAGCACAGTCCCGGACCGACCCGGCGGCGGCCCGTCCAGCAGCGCAGCCAGGAGCGGTACGGCCGCATCCTGGACGCCTGCGCCGGGCTGCTGGACGAGGTCGGGGCGACCGCGCTCACCACCAAGGAGGTCGCTCAGCGCGCCCAGGTGCCGATCGGCACCCTGTACCAGTTCTTCGCCGGCAAGGAGGACCTGCTGGCCGCGCTCGCCAGCCGCAACCTCGACCACTACCTCCAGCGCCTGGACACCCGGCTGGCCGAGTCCGCCCCGCTCGGCCCGGCCGGGTTCACCGACCTCGCGGTGGAGGAGTTCGTCGCGATGAAGCGCGCGGTGCCCGGCTTCGGCCAGGTGGACTTCGGGCTCGCCGGTGCGGCGGTGCCCTCCGGGGTGCGGAACGAGACGCACCTGCTGGACGCGGGCGTGGACAACAACACCGCCGTCGCCCTGCGCCTGCAGGCGCTCGGCGGCGAACTGTTCGAGGCGGGCGACCCGGCTGCCACCACCCTCGCCCTGCGGGTCGCCCTGGAGGCGGCCGACGCGGTGCTCAAGCTCGCCTTCCGGGGGGACCCGCAGGGCGACCCGGCGCTGATCACCGAATGCAAGCGGCTGGTGCGCGGCTACCTCTCGCAACAACTGCCCGCCCACTGAGCCGGGACCCGTCGAGCTCCGCCCGTCCCGTCCGCCCGAGGCGTTGCGAGCCCGCCGCGACCGCAGCACAGTGGATAGCGGAACGGCGGCTCGGCCGCGCGGGCAGCCGCCACGACCCGAGGAGCACGACCATGCACGCAACGGTAGGTGACCAGCTCCACATCCACAGCAGATCGGTGGGCATGGTGGACCAGAAGGGCGAGATCCTCGAGGTGCGCGGCACCAACGGAGAACCGCCGTACTGGGTCCGCTTCGACGACGGCCACGAAGGCCTGATCTACCCCGGCCCCGACTGCAACATCGAGACCCGCAAGGCGGAACGCTGACCGACTCCTCCGACACCCCGCGCCTGCCGAGCAGTGCGAGGTGGTGAGGAGCGGTGTCCGCGCCCTCACCCCCGCTGCCCGGGGCGCTCGCCGGGCTCGCGCCACTGCTGGACCACTACGGGTACCTGGCGGTGGCGCTGCTCGTACTGCTGGACAACTGCGGCGTCCCGGTGCCCGGGCAGACCATCCTGGTGCTCGCCTCGGTGTACGCCGGCACCGGACACCTGGACTTCGCCGCCGTCCTGCTGATCGCCGCCGCGGCCGCCACCCTCGGCAACAGCCTCGGCTACCTGATCGGCCACACCGGCGGACGCGCCTTCGTCCACCGCTGGGGCCGGTACGTGCTGCTCACCCCGGCCCGGATGGAGCGCGCGGACGGGTTCTTCGCCCGGCACGGCGGCAAGGTGGTCGCCGTCGCCCGCTTCGTGGACGGGCTGCGCCAGTACAACGGCATCATCGCCGGGACCACCGAGATGCCCTGGCGCCGGTTCGCGCTCTTCAACCTGCTCGGCGCCGTGCTGTGGACGGCCGTCTGGGGCACCTTCGGCTACGTCGCCGGGGCCAACATCGGGACGGTCTACCGGACGGCGATCCGCTACCAGCTCTGGTTCGCGATCGGGCTCGGGCTGCTGGTCGCGGCGCTCCTGCTGCGGCAGGTGCTGCGCTACCGGCGCCGGCGCCGCGAGGACACCGACGCCGCCGCTTCCGAGGAATCCTCCGAGTCCACCGAGTCCTCCGAGTCCTCCGAAGGCGACTAGCGCAGCGGGAACACCTCGAACGGCACCGCGAAGCGCGTCCCCAGCCGGGTGCCGGCACCCCGGCCGAAGCCCTCCAGGAACTCCCGGGCGTCCGCCATCGCCCCGCCCAGCCCGGTCAGGTACGCCTTGTGCTCCTCCAGCGAGGCGACGCCCAGGTCGAAGGTGTCGGTGGTGTCCACCGCGTGCCGGGCCTGCGGCGAGGCCACCGCCCAGATCTGCCGGACGCCGTTCCAGGGCTCGTGGCCCTCGTCCAGCAGTTCGCGGAACACCCAGCGGTTCCCGGCGTCGCGCACGCCGTCCAGGGCCGCCCGGCCGACGGCGATGTGATCGGCCTGGTTGAGGAGCACCCCGCCGTAGCTCTCCCGGAAGTTGCTGGTGATCACGATGTCCGGGCGGTGCCGGCGCACCACGCGGGCGGTGTCGCGGCGCAGCGGCAGCCCGTACTCGACCACGCCGTCCGGGTACCCGAGGAACTCGACGGTCTCCACCCCGACGACGCGGGCCGAGGCGATCTGCTCGGCCTCGCGCAGCGGCCCGCACTCCTCCGGGCCCATCGAGTCGATCCCGGCCTCGCCGCTGGTGACCATCACGTAGATCACCTTCTTGCCCTGGGCGGTCCAGCGCGCGACGGCCGCCGCGCCGCCGTACTCCATGTCGTCGGGGTGGGCGACGATCGCCACCGCGGTCTGCCAGTCCTCGTCGACGGGCTCGAAGGGCTCGGGGGCCTGCTCGGTCATGCTGCTCTCTTCCCTCGCACGGTCGCACGGTCGTACCGCAGGTGACTCTAGAAGACCGTCTTCCCCCACGTCCCGTCAGACGGCTTTGACTCCTTGGGCCTTGCCCCTGCCCCATGCGTCAGGGGTTGACGTCCGGGCGACGAGGTGCCGGTCCGCAATCGCGCCTTCGTGGTCTTCCCCGACCTGCGCACCCTGATCGGGGGTGGGGCACCGGCCTGCCCGTCCCCGCACTACCGCTCCTCCGCGAGCTGCTCGAAACTGCGCCCGGTCCAGGACCGCAGGCCGAGCAACTTCTCGCCCAGTTCGCTCAGTTCGGCCGGCCCGTAGCGCAGCGCCTCGGGCCGGCCGGCGTCCCCGACCAGGGTGCGGTTCCAGTCCGGGGTGGCGAGGGTGCGCCAGGACTCGACCCGGGAGCGGCGCAGCGGCTCGGCCTCCTCCAGGGCGGGCATCATGGACAGGTACTGCACCGCGCGCACCCCGCCCTCGGAGGTGTTGGGGGCGACCCCGTGGGCGAGCAGTCCGTCCAGATCAGCAGGTCGCCGGCCTTCAACTCGGGCCGGATGACCGGGAACTCGGCCCGGTCGACGGCTGGGCGGCCTGCCACTCGTTGAAGCGCGGCGGATTCCAGTGCGGCCCGGAGCTGTTCCGCCTGGTCGGGGGCGGTGTCGCTGAGCGCGATGATGCCCTGGACGCGCTGCGGCAGCATGGCCCGGGTGGTGTCGACGTCCCAGTGCAGTTCGATGTCGAAGCCCTGGTCGGTGGGTTCGATGAGGGCGCGGTCGCGGTTACTCCCCATGCGTTGGACTAGACCAACTAATGGTGTCAACCCTTTCCAGGTCTCACCGATCGGGAAAACAGCGCAGCTCACACTGCCTTTCCGGGCCAGCTTTATGTTTCGCCAATTGACATAACCGCAAAGGTGAACCGAACCGACCCGCCGTACGTTGGGCGTATGGCACCCGCGCTGAGGCCGCCCGGCTGGCTGACCGAGAGCCTGCGGCCCCGGGACGCGCCGATCCCCTGGGCCGCGGCGGCCCGCGCCTCGGTGGCGCTCGCCGCCCCGCTGGCCGTCGGCACCGCCACCGGCCGGACCGGCTACGGCGCGCTGGTGTCGATGGGCGCGCTGTCCGGGTTGATCGGGGACACCGCCGACGCCTACCGGATGCGGGTGTTCAACATCGCCGTGCCCCAGCTGTTCGGCGCCCTCGGGGTGCTGGTCGGCACCCAGGTGTACGGCGCCGGCTGGACGGCGGTCGTGGTGCTGACCGTCGTCGCCCTGGTCTCCGGGATGATCTCCTCGATCGGCGCGGTCGCCTCCGTCTCCGGCCTGCTCCTGCTGCTCAACGCCGTGGTCGGGTCCGGTCTGCCGCTGCCCTCCCCCTGGTGGCTGCCGCCCGGCCTGCTGCTGCTCGGCGGTCTGCTGGTGCTCGCCCTCAGCCTGCTCGCCTGGCCGCTGCGCGGCGCCACGCCCGAGCGCGCGGTGGTCGCCGACACCTACCGGGCGGTCGCCGGGCTGCTGGAGGCCACCGGCTCACCCGACTACGAGGACCGGCGCCGGGAGCTCACCCGGTCGCTCAACCACTCCTACGACCTGCTGCTGGCCCGCCGTGCCCGCCGGCACGGCCGCTCCGCCACCCTGGTGCGCCTGCTCGCCCAGCTCAACGCACTGATCCCGGTGGTCGAGGGGGCGTCCGCCGCCCAACTGCGCCCGCCCGGGTACGGCCCGCTGTCGCCCGCCTACCCGGCCGCCGTGCGCGAACTGGCCAAGGCCGTCGAGCAGGGCCGCACCGGCCCCGTCCCGCCGCCCGAACTGCCCGAGCCGCGCGGCCCCTCCACCCGGGCGCTGGGCGAGGCGATCGGACACGCGGCCACCGTGGTGCACGAGGCCGCGCCCGACCCGTACGCCGCCGGCGACCGGCTCGGCCGGCCCGCCGGCCTGGAGGTCCGGGCCCGCCGGGCGGCCCGGGCGCTGCTGCTGTCCGGCGCGTCCTGGCGGTACGGGCTGCGGCTGGCGCTGTGCATCGGGCTGGCCCAGGTGCTGGTCTCGGCGATCGCCGTCCCGCGCTCGTACTGGGTCCCGCTGACCGTCACCTTCGTGCTGAAGCCGGACTTCGGCTCGGTGTTCTCCCGCGCCGTGCTGCGCGCGCTCGGCACGGCCGCCGGGCTGCTGATCGCCATCCCGGTGCTGGCCGAGGTGCCGCACGGCTGGTGGGACGTGCCCGTGATGGCGGTGCTCGCGACGCTCATCCCGGTACTCTCCGCCAAGGGGTACGCCTTCCAGACCGCGGCCATCACCCCGGTCATCCTGATGCTCTCCGACCTGCTCAACCACCAGGGCTTCCACCTGGTGCTGCCCCGGCTCTACGACTCGCTGATCGGCTGCGGCATCGCCCTGCTGGCCGGCTACCTGCTGTGGCCGGAGTCCTGGCACACCCGGATCGGCGACCGGCTGGCCGACGCCGTCCAGGACACCGCCTCGTACGTGTCGCTGGCCTTCACCACCGCGCCGGGGCGGGACGAGCCGGCCCGCGCCCGCTACCGGCGGCGGCTCTACCGGGACCTCTCCGCGGTGCGCAGCGAGTTCCAGCGGGCGCTGACCGAGCCGCCGCCGGTCGGCGCCCGGGCGGAGGCCTGGTGGCCGCTGGTGATCGCGGTGGAGCGGATCGTCGACACCACCACCGCCACCCGGGTCCGGATCGAGCACGGCGCGCCGGCGCCGACCCCGGCCGAGGTCGACGCCGTCACCCGGGAGCTGACCGCCCTGGCGGAAGCGCTGCGCGCCGGCGCCCCGCCGCCCGGGGGCGACCCTGGCACGCTGGCCCCGGACTGCGCGCTGGCCCGGCTGCACCACGAGGTGCACGCGGCCCGGTCGGTGGCCTATCCGTGACGCCATCGCCGGCACCCAGTCCTGGATGCACCGCCGGCCCGACCCCCGGCGTTCAGTCCCGGATGCACCGCCGGCCCGAGCCCCCCGGCGCTCAGTCCTGGATCCGCCGCCACGGCCGGTCCGCCTCCAGCGCGAAGGCCAGCTCCAGCAGCAGCCGCTCCTGCCCGTGCGCGGCCGACAGGTGCGCCCCGATCGGCAGCCCGCTCGGCGTCGCCCCCGCGGGCAGCGCGATGCCCGGGCCGCCGGTCACGTTGTTGACCGGGGTGAAGGCGACGTAGCGCAGCAGCCGTTCGACCAGCTCGTCGAAGGCGACGTTGGGGCTGAGGTGCCCGATCGGCGGGGCGGTGTGGGCGAGCACCGGGGACAGGATCGCGTCGTGCTCGCGGAAGATCCCCGCGTACACCGCCTCGGCCCGGCGCAGCCGCCGCAGCACGCCCGGGGTGCGCGGGAACTCGGCCTGGAAGCTGCGGCGCAGCCCGGTGGTCAGCCCGTCCAGCTTCCCGGCCCGGAAGCTCGGGTCGAGCATCACCCGGCCGGTGAACGCGATCACCCAGGCGATGTAGCCCCAGTACGAGAGGAAGTCGCGGGAGAACTCCTCGCCGAACGGCAGGGTGGTGGGCACGACCCGGTGGCCCATCGCCTCCAGCCGGGCGGCGGTCTCCTCGACGGCCCGGCGGGTCGCCTCGTCGGTCTTGGCGGTCGGCGAGTCCACCACCAACCCGATCCGCAGCCGGCGCTCGCCCGGGCCCTCGACCAGGCCGAGCGGGGGCAGCTTCGGGTTGCGGTGGTGGCGTTCGGCGGCGGCGAAGAAGGCGGCGGTGTCGCGCACCGAGCGGGTCACCACCCCGTCGGTGACCAGGTCGATCGGCAGCTTGCCGCCCTGCGCGTTGGTCACCAGCCGACCGCGGGTGGGCTTGAGGCCGACCAGGCCGCAGCAGGCGGCCGGGATGCGGATCGAGCCGCCGCCGTCGTTGGCGTGCGCGATCGGCACCACGCCGGCGGCCACCAGGGCGGCCGCGCCGCCCGAGGAGGCGCCGGGCGAGTGCGAGGTCTTCCACGGGTTGCGCACCGGCTGGGCGGTGGCGAACTCGGTGGAGGCGTTCAGGCCGAACTCGGGCAGCCGGGTCTTGCCGAGCACGGCCAGGCCGGTGGACAGCAGCTGGTCGGTGAAGCGGGCGTTGCGGCGGGCCGGGCGGGCGCGGAAGGCCTCGCTGCCCATGGCGGTGGGCAGGCCGCGCAGGTCGACGTTGTCCTTGAGGTAGGTCGGCACGCCCCAGAGCGGGCCGCCGATGCCCTCGCGGCTGATCCTGGGCCGGTCGTACGAGGCGTGGGCGACGGGCAGCAGCGCGCCGTCGATCCGCCCGGCGCGGGCGACGGCGGCCGCGACCAGCTCCCGGGGGTTGACCTCGCCGGCCCGGACCAGGGCGGCCAGCGCCACCGCGTCGTGCGCGCCGAGGGCGTCGTCGGTGAACGCGTGGACCCGCTCGTCGGCCATCCCAACTCCCAACCGGTAGTACCAGTAGCCGTACCGACCGGTATACCGACCGGTAATCGTACGGAGCTTCGCAGTGTAGGCGCGTGGCGCCGCCCCCGGATACCCCCGCGCCGGGCAGGCCGTCAAACATGCTGGGGCGCACGGGCGTTCGGCACGCGCCCCCGCGTTCACTCCGTCCGCCGGTCGCGGACCGTTTCACCCGCGGGCCCCGGGAAAGATCCCGATCGCCCGATGAACCGGCCCTCCCCGAGGTGACGCCTGTGACCACCCAGTACCACCCGACCGCCCACTACACCTCGGTCACCGCGCCCGGCGCGCTCCCCCTGCTCGGTCACGCCCCCTCCTTCATCCGCAGCCCGCTCGACTTCGTGGCCGGCCTGGCCGCCCACGGCGACCTGGTCCGGCTGCGGCTCGGCCCGCTCGACGCCTACGTCGTCTGCCACCCCGACCTGGTGCACCGGCTGCTCACCGAGGACCGCACCTACGACAAGGGCGGCATCATCATCGAGAAGGCCCGCGAGGCCTTCGGCAACGGCCTCGCCACCTGCCCCGCCAGTGCCCACCGGCGCCAGCGCCGGATGCTCCAGCCCGCCTTCCACCGCGACCGGCTGCCCGGCTACGCCGCCATGATGGCCGAGGAGATCGCCGACACCACCGCGCGCTGGCGCGACGGCGACGTGGTCGACGTGCCCGCCGCCATGTACCGGCTCAGCACCGCCGTCACCGCCCGCTGCCTGTTCGCCGCGCACGAGCGGGCCGACTCGCTGCCCGTCCACGACGCCATGGACGCGGTCACCCGCGGCGTCGCCCGCCGGATGATGCTCCCGCTGCCCGGCGCCGACCGGATCCCCACCCCCGGCAACCGCCGCTTCAAACGCGCCCAGCGGAACCTGCGGGAGATCACCCGTCTGCTGATCGCCGACTACCGCGCGGCCGGCACCGACCACCAAGACCTGCTCTCCATGCTGCTCAGCGCCCGCGACGAGCACGGGCGGGGCCTGTCCGACGGCGAGATCCACGACCAGGTGGTCACCTTCCTGCTGGCCGGCATGGAGACCAGCGCCGCCACCCTCTCCTGGGCCTGGACCCTGCTCGCCGCCAACCCGGCCGTCCGCGAGCGCCTGCACACCGAACTCGACACCGTCCTCGACGGCCGACCCGCCCGCCACGAGGACCTGCCCGCCCTGCCGCTCACCGCCAGGATCGTCAGCGAGACCCTCCGGCTCTACCCGCCCGCCTGGATCCTCAGCCGCACCGTCACCGTCGACACCGAACTCGGCGGCCACCGCCTCCCGGCCGGCGCCACCGTCCTCTACAGCCCCTACCTGCTGCACCGGCGCGCCGACCTCTTCCCCTGCCCCGACCGCTTCGACCCCGATCGCTGGCTCACCACCGCCCGCCCCGCCGCCGGCACCTACACCCCCTTCGGGCTCGGCGCCCGTCGCTGCATCGGCGACGCCTTCGGCACCACCGAGGCCGCCCTCGCCCTCGCCACCATCGCCGCCCGCTGGACCGTCACGCCCAGCCGCGACCGCCCGATCCGCCCCCACCGCGGCTCCTCGCTCGCCCCCCGCTCCTTCACCGCGACGCTCACCCGCCGCATCCGCTGACGGACGCGCCGAGCCGGTCCCCACCGGGGTTCGGTACTGTCCCGGAACGGGCGGTCGCATCCGGGCCGACCCGACCCTCCGCTCGACCGGGACACCATCAGCACATGAACCCACGACGCCCGTTGGGGCTCCTCACCGGGCTGCCTCGCGCCGTCCGCACGTACCCGCGGCGCTCGCCGCTGACCCTCGGCTACGTCGGTCTGCTGCTGCTCGGACACGCCTGGGTCGAGTACGGGCTGTCCGACCAGCGGGCCGACGACCTGCGCGGCTACATCAGCACCAACCTGGACAACCTGCACGACCACCCGGTCCGCGCCATGATCGGCAGTGCCCTGCTCTACGACGGCACCCTCACCAACATCGCCTCCACCGGCTTCGGCGGCACCCTGATCACCCTCGGCCTCGGCATAGTCGTCGCCCTCGCCTGGGCCGAACGCCGCTTCGGCACGCCGCGCGCCGCCGCGGTGTTCCTGGCCGGCCACGTCGGCGCCACCCTGATCACCGCCCTGGTGATCCTGCTCGCCCTGCAGCAGGGCTGGTACCCCGCCGACGTGCGGGAGGCCTCGGACTACGGCATCAGCTACGGCGCCCAGGCCGCCCTCGCCTTCGCGATCCTCGCGCTGCCCCGCTGGGCCCGGCTGCCCTGGGCCGCCTTCGTCCTCGCCTGGCCGCTCGCCGGCGACCACGAATGGCCCGGCCCGATCCCCGCGTTCACCACCATCGGCCACCTCCTCGCCGCCGCCCTCGGCTTCGCCCTCGCCGCCGTCACCGCCCGCCACCGACGGCGCACCGCCACCCTTGCCCCGGCGCGCGGCAGGGGGTGATCATCCCCGCGGCGGCCGGCGGTCGGCGGCGATGGTGGTCAGCAGCCGTTCGATCGCCGCCAAGCGCTCCCGCAACTCGTCGACGTCGCCCTTGGTGGCGCTCTGCTCGGCCGCCTTGAGGGTGACCAGCAACTGCCCGTCCGGCTCCAGCCGGGCCCGTGCGACTCCGCTGACGTTGTCGCCGTTCTGCAGCCGGATCGCGTGCTCCAGCTCGGACGGGCGCAGCGCCAGCTCGCGCAGCGCGCCGGGCACCAGCTTGCCGTCCCGGACGACCGTGGTGGGCTCGCCCTCCAGGACGCGTGCGGCCCGCAGGTCACGGGCCAGCCAGCGGGTGACCACGGCGTTCACCACGATCAGGGTGACGGCGCCGATCGCGCCGCCGAGCAGGCTGTTGTCGTTGCCGATGATCGCGTTCTGGACCACGTTGGAGAGCAGGAACACCACCACCATGTCGAAGGTGTTCAGCCCCGCCAGCCCGCGCTTCCCGGCGAGCCGGAACAGCAGCAGGATCAGCACGTAGACGGCGATCGTCCGGAGGATCTTCTCCACGATCGGAATCTGGACGACCACCAGGTCATGCCACACGGCCCCGCTCCTCCCACCATTCCCACCACGACCGTCCGGAACGGGGCCGACGCTACCCTCCGGGCGCCGCCACGAGCGCCGCTTCGCCGCTACGAGCGCCGCTTCGGCTTGCCGCGCCGGGCCGCGGCCGGGCCGCCGCCCCGCCCCTTCTGCGCGCCGGACTTCTGTCCCCCGGGCTTCTGGCCGCCGGCCTTCTGTCCCCCGGCCTTCTGCTGCTGGGGCTTCCGCGGCGCCGCCGCCTTCTTCGGCTGGCTCTTCGGCTGGGCCTCGGCGGCCTGCCCGGCCCCGCGGCCGCGCGAGCTGTTGACGGTGCGCCCACGGACGATCCCGATGAACTCCTCCACCAGGTCCGTGGTCCGCTCCTGCGGCCAGGACAGCGCCACCTGGGACTGCGGCGCCTCCACCACCGTCCGGTAGGTGAGGTCCCGCCGGTGGTGCAGCCGAGCCAGCGACTGGGGCACCAGCAGGACGCCGACGTTGGCCGCCACCAGCTCGACCGCGTCCGCCGTGGTGTCCGGGCGGGCGATCGCCGGGCGCCCGGGCAGGGTCTCGGCGGTGAAGCCGAGGGTGTCGTCCAGCGGGTGGAAGACCACCTCCTCGGCGAGGTCGTCGAGGGCGACCTCCTCGGCGGCGGCCAGCCAGTGGTCCTTGGGGAAGACCACGACGGTGGTCTCGGTGTACAGCGGGATCGCGCTGAGCGCGCCCTTGTCGACCGGCAGCCGGACCAGACCGGCGTCCACCTCGCCCTCGCGAACGGTCCGCTCGCCCTCCGTCGAGGGCACCGCGACCAGGTCGAGCGGGACGTCCGGAAGCCGCTCGACCCAGACCCGGGCCCATTTGCCGGGGGTCACGCCCGGGACGTACGCGAGCCGGAAGGACGGGTTCACCTGCATGTCTGTCACAGGGCAAGGCTACCGACCGTGACCGGAAGCGCCCGCGCGCTCCCTTACCCTTGTCACCATGACATCGCTCAAGCAGAAGACCAGCCAGACCATGAAGCCGGCCACGGCGGCCAAGAAGCTGGGGATCTACCTCGCCGCGGCGCCGACCGACTTCCAGGAGGGCGTGGTCTCCCGCGAGGAGCTCAACGCGCTGCAGGCCGAGCCGCCGCAGTGGCTCCAAGAGCTGCGCAAGAACGGCCCGCACCCGCGCCCGGTGGTCGCCGCCAAGCTCGGCGTCTCCATCTCGGGCCTGGCCCGCGGCGGCGTGACCGAGGCGCTCACCACCGCCGAGATCGACGCGATCAAGGCCGAGAACCCGCTGTGGCTCCAGCACGAGCGCGCCAACCAGGTCGACGTCCGCAAGGAGGAGGCCCGGATCAAGGCGAAGCACGAGAAGGAGGCCGCCGCGAAGGCCGCCAAGGACTCCCAGGGCCGCTAGGACGTGTAGGGCCTGTCCGGCGGAGCCCGGAACCCGGAATCCTGAATACTGAATTCCGCTTCGGCGGCGGCGCGTTCACGGCGAGCGGGCGGAACTGCCTTCCGTCCGCCGCGTATTGACCGCGCCGCCGCCGACTCCGAATAATCGCCCAATGACCGACCAGCCGGGCGACAGCCCGACCGCCTGCTCCCCTCGGGACGAACTCGCCGCCCTCGGCGACGAGTTCTTCGCCGCGAGGAACGCCCACGACCCGTTCACCGCGACCCTCAGCGGCACCGAGGGCCACGCCCACGAGGTACCCGACCCGTCCCGCGCGGCCGCGCTGCGCCACCGCGAGGTGCTCCGGGGTCTCGGCACCCGGCTGGCCGCCGTACCGCTGGACGCGCTGACCGGCGAGGACCGGATCACCCACCGGGTGCTGGAGCGGCTGATCGCCAACGGCATCGGCGAGATCACCCACGGGCTGGCCGAGTTCAGCGTCTCGGCCACCATCGTCGCCCCGCAGAACTCCGCCTTCGGCGCCCTCGCGATGACCGCCGTCGACCACGAGGGCACCGACGCCTACCTGGAACGGCTGGCCGGACTGCCCGGCTACTTCGACGCCGCCCTGCGGCGCGCCCTGGACGCCGCCGCCGAGGGCCGCCACCCGCTGCGCAGCGGGGTCGACGCCGCCGTCACCCAGCTGGACACCTACCTGGCCGGCGATCCGGCCGAGGACCAGATGCTGAAGCCGCTGCGCGGCCGTCCGGAGTTCGAGCGGGCCCGGACCGTCGTGCGCGACGGCGTCCGCCCCGCGGTGGCCCGCTACCGGGCCGGGCTGGCCCAGCGGCTGGCGGCGGACGCCCGGCCGGACTCCGCGGCGGGGGTCTGCCACGTGCCGGGCGGCGCGGAGGGCTACGCCGACGCCGTCGCCCGCTTCACCCGGCCCGGGCTGGACCCGCAGGAGGTGCACCGGATCGGCCTGGAGACGGTGGCGGCCCTGCGCGAGGAGTTCGCCGAGCTGGGCGGCAAGGTGCTGGGCATCACCTCCCCGGACGCCGTGCTGACCGCGCTGCGCGAGGACCGCTCGCTGCGCTTCGGCAGCGCGGCCGAGCTGATCGCCCTGGTCGACGGCGCGCTGGAGCGGGCCCGCCGGGCTTCGGCCGACTGGTTCCGCCCGTACCCGATCGCCGACTGCGTGACCCGTGAGATCGATCCGGTCGAGGCTGAGACCGCACCACTGGCGTACTACCAGCCGCCGGGCCCGGGCGGCCTGCCGGGCACCCACTGGATCAACACCCTGCACCCTGAGACGCGGTTCACCTACGAGTACGAGGCGATCGCCTTCCACGAGAGCATCCCCGGCCACCACTTCCAGATCGCGCTCGCCCACACCCTGCACCACCTGCCGCGGTTCCGGCAGCGGTCGACCGCCGCGCTGACCGCACACGTCGAGGGCTGGGGCCTGTACACCGAACGGCTGGCCGACGAGATGGGCCTGTACAGCTCGGACCTCTCCCGCTTCGGCATGCTCTCGATGGACGCGCTGCGGGCGGTGCGCCTGGTGGTGGACACCGGGCTGCACCACTACGGCTGGTCCCGGGAGCGGGCGATGGCCTACCTGCGGGAGAACACCGCGACCCAGGAGTCCAACGTCCGCAACGAGATCGACCGCTACATCGCCTGGCCCGGCCAGGCCACCGCGTACATGATCGGCCGCCGCGAACTCGTCCGGCACCGCGAGCGGGCGCAGGCCGCGCTCGGCGCGCGCTTCGACGTCCGTGAGTTCCATCACGAGCTGATCGGGCACGGCAGCCTGCCGCTGGCGGTGCTGGACGAGGTGGTCACGGACTGGATCGCGGCGCGGTAAAACCGGCAGCGGTAGCTGCCTTGGTGGCGGTGGGGGCGCGGGCCTCCACCAGGCGGACCGGGCGCGGGCGGGCCTGGCGGCGCGTCAAGGATGCGGAAACGATTCCGCGCGCCCGCGACGGTCCTACCGCGCCCGGACGTGGCATCACCCGTTCGGCCCCCTCGACACGGTAGTGTCCGCTGACGCGGCCTCCGGCACCCATGCCCCGGCCGTCCGTGACACCGCAACGACCTGGAGGAACTCCGTGCCGGCTCCCGCCCGAGGCGCCCTCGCCATAGCCGCGGCCGTCCTGCTCGCCGCAGCCGCAGGCTGCTCGTCCGGCGGCGGCCACACCGCCAAGGACGGCTCCCACGGCAAGGAGAGCGCCCACAGCTCCGCCCCGGCGGTCGCGGGCGACGCCGCCCAGCCCGCCCCGGCCAAGATCGTCACCGGGCCCGGTCCGAAGAGCTCCTACGACGCCCAGCCGCAACCCGCGGCGGGCAGCTGCCACTACCGCTACACGGCGGACAAGCAGCCGCTGCCCGACCCGAACTGCACCCCGGGCGCGATCAGCCCGGCCGTCAACCAGGGCAACATCAACGACACCATCTGCAAGCCGGGCGGCTACACCTCGACGATCCGCCCGCCGGTGAACATCACCGGCAAGGAGAAGGCCGACAACGCCAAGTCCTACGGCTACACCGGCCCGATGGGCGACGCCGAGTACGACCACCTGATCAGCCTGCAGCTCGGCGGCGACCCCAACGACGCGCGCAACCTGTGGACCCAGCCGCCCTCCCCCGGCCACGTCCCGGGCAAGGGCCCCAACAACCCCAAGGACTCGGTGGAGACCCACCTGCACACCGCGATCTGCAAGGGGCAGGTCACCCTGGCCGCCGCCCAGCAGGCGATCGCCACCGACTGGACGACGGCCGAGGTGAAGCTCGGCATCAGCAAGGGGGCCGCCGCCGCGCCCACCGCGGAGGCGGACGCCGACGGGGACTGATCTCCCCCACCCCCTCTGGTGAATCGTTTCAGCCCTCGCGGCGCCCCAGCGATTCGACCAGCTCGGCGATGGTGTCGAACGGCTGGTACGCCGCGAACTCCGCGCCCAGCGCGCGGGCCCGTTCGCGGAACCGGCCGTCGCCCAGTACCTGCTCGACCGCCCGGCCGACCGCCTCCGGCGCCGGGCGGCCGGTGCGCAGGTCCAGCCCCACCCCGGCCCACTGCACCCGGGCCGCCACCTCCGGCTTGTCCTCGCTCGCCCCGGCCACCACCAGCGGCACCCCGTACCGCAGCGCGGTCTGCACCCCGCCGTAACCGCCGTTGCTCACCAGCACGTCGGTGTGCGGCAGCAGCCGGTCGAACGGCACGTACCCGGCGGCGCGGACGTTGCCCGGCAGGCCGCCGCCCAGCAGTTCGGCCAGTGCCCGCGGCCCGTCCGGCCGGGCGGTGGCGGCCACCACCAGCACGTCCCGGTCCGCCAGCGCGGCGACCGTCGGCGCGACCAGCTCGCCCAGGTCGTCGTTGACCAGCGTCCCCTGGGTCACCACCACGACCGGCCGCTCGCCGGTGACCTCGTCCCACCACTCGGGCAGCGGCTGCTCGGCGCCGACGATCCCGGGCAGCGCGCCGATCATCCGGTACGAGGCGGGCGCGTCGCTGCGCGGGTACTCGAAGCCCGGCACGGTCAGCTGCAGGAACACGTCCGCAACCGCCACCGGGATCAGCGTGCGCGGGCCCGGCGGCAGCTGGACGCCCGCCTCCGCGAACACCTTCTCCGCGTACCTCCGCAGCGGCTCGCCACGCCGGTCCATCTCCTCCTGCAGCGCCCGGTTGCGCGCTCGCCCCTCCTCCCCCGGCAGCGGCGGCAGCGCCAGCCCGAACGGCGCGGTGTCCACGCTCGGCAGCATCGACGGCGTGATCCCGACCCCGATCAGCGCCGGGCGCTCCGCCCTCGGCCGGCTGAGCGCCAGCGGCAGCGCGCCCTGGACGAAGGCGTCGGCGATCACGGCGTCGGCCGGGAAGTCCGCCAACAGCGCCAGCAGCGCCCGGTACTGGTGCGGCACCGGGTCGAGGAAGACGTGCCGCACGTCGAAGGCGGCCCGCTCCGGCCCTGGCGGCAGGCTCGCCCGCCCCGGGAAGGTGGCGTCGAGGTCGCGGTCGTCCCAGTCGGCCTCGGCGGGCAGCGCGACGAAGCGCACCCCAGCGCGTTCGGCGGCGGCCGCGAACCGCGCGCCACTGAGGAAGACCACCTCGTGGCCGCGCGCGGCGAGGTCGGCGGAGATGGCCAGCAGCGGGTTGACGTGCCCGTGCGCGGGCATGGCGGTGGTGATGATCCTGGACAGCGGAAACTCCTCCGTTCGGGCCCGGTGCGTGTCACTTCCACTCACCGTGGGCACGGGTGGTCGACGACCGATGAACAGCTCATCTGCCCAGCACCGCACCCCCGTTCAGCCCGATCACCTGTCCGGTGAGGTAGCCGGCCGCCGGGGAGGCGATGTAGGCGACCGCCTCGGCCACGTCGGCGGGGGTGCCGGCCCGGCCGACCAGGGTGTCGGCGACCTTCCGGGCGTGGAACTCCTCGCTCCAGTCGGCGCCGAAGATCTCGGTGTCCACGACGTAGCCGGGCGCCAGCACGTTCACCGTGATCCCGTCCGGCCCCAACTGCCGTGCCAGGCCGAACGCCCAGCCGTGCAGGGCCGCCTTCGCGGCCGCGTACGAACCCGCCGAGTGCGGACCGGCGCCACCGCGCTGGGCGGCCGCCGAGCTGATCACCACCAGCCGGCCGCCGGGGCGGCGCAGCGCGCCCTGGAGCGCGGTGGTCAGCAGCACGGCGGTGAGCAGGTTGGTGTCCAGGTCGCGCCGCCAGGACGCGGCCAGGGCGGCCAGGCTGCCGTCCTGGGGCGGGGTGATGATGGCGCCCGCGTTGTTCACCAGGACGTCCACCGGCCCGAGTTCGGCGATCCGGGCGGCCACCTGCTCGACCGCCGCCGGATCGGCCAGGTCGCCCGCCACCGGCACGACCGCCCCCGGCCCCGCACCCAGTTCGATCGCCGCCCCGGCCTCCTCCAGCACCGCCGCCCGCCGCCCGAGGATCGCCACCCGGTACCCGTCCCCGGCCAGCCGGGCCGCGATCGCCCGCCCGATCCCGGTCCCGCCGCCGGACACCACCGCCAGCCGTTCGCGCGTCATCGCCCAGCCTCGTCGTCGTAGTAGGCACGCATCACCTCGGTCGACCAGGCGGGCTGGCGGACCTCCCCGCGCGGACCGAACTCGGCCAGGTACGGCTTGATGTCCAGCACCGGCGTGCCCGCCACCGCGTCCAGCCCGGTGACGTGCAGGTCCAGCCCCTCCACCCGCACCAACGTGCAGCGCGAGACCCCGATCCGGTTGGGGCGGTTCTTGCCGCGCTGGGCGAAGATGCCCACCAGCGGCCATTCGGTATTGCCGCGCGGGTGCCGGGCGCCGCGCTCGACCTTGCCCTCCGGGACGCGGTCGAAGTGGTACACCACCTCGAGGTGCGAGAACTCCGCCAGCCCGGACAGCGCCTCCTCGGTGAACTGCCCTCCGTCCAGCCGGATCACCGCCGCGACGCTCCCCCAGCCGTCGTCCCGCACCTCGTCACGTCCCCCGACCACCCGGGCCACCGGACGTACCGTCACTTCATCCACACTGTTTCCCCCTTCGGCGTAGAAGCGTTCACTCGGTACGGTAGCGATCCGAACGCGCGGACGATCAAGGGGGGGCGGTGCGGTGACGGGCACGGGGATCAGGGGCCTGGGCACGGAGAACGGCGACACGGTCGGAGCGGCGCTGTTCGGCGTTCCGACGGTCGCGATCGACGTCGTCCTGCTGACCCGGATCCGGCGCTGGGCGGGCGAGCAGACCGCGGCGGAGCACCGGGCGGCGGTGACGCAGACCGGCGTCCTGGCCGGCAGCGTCCTGTTCGCCGCCGTGCTCGGTGTCGCGATCGCCGGCCAGTGGTCCACGCCGCACCGGCGCTGGCGCTGCGCGACGCTCAGCGCGCCGGCCTCGCACCTGCTGCTGCCGCTGGGGCTGTTCCTCGCGGTGGCCGGCCGCTGAGGCCGGCCCGCCACGGCGCTCGTCAGGTCGCCAACCGCTCCGCGATCCACAGCAGTTCGCGCGCCCGCAGGACCCGCCCGCCGAAGCCCGGCAGGGGGACGTGCAGCGGCTCGCTCCAGCGCGGCGGGATGGCCGCCAGGCCGTAGCGGGCGCCGGCCAGCCCACCGGCGACGGCGGCGACGGTGTCGGTGTCGCCGCCGAGATCGACGGCGGCGTGCACGGCCCGCTCGAATCCGTCGGTGGTGCGCAGGGCCCAGACGGCCGAGCCCAGGCAGGGCCAGACCGCCCCGTTGGCCTCGCTGGCACGGTCGGGATGCCAGTCGGGCGCGAGGACGGTGGCGTAGCGCTCGCGGTGGTCGGGGTGGACGGCGGCCAGGACGGCGGGGAGTTCGGCGAGCGGGTCGGCGCCGTCGAGGGCGAGGCGGACGAGCTCGTGGAAGATCGCCGTGCCCTCCCAGGCGGCCCGGTCACCGTGGGTGAGCGCGGCGATCCGGCGGGCGGCGTCCATGGTGGCCTCCCGTCCGGCGCGGGCGAAGGCGACGGCGGAGGTGGCCGCGCGCATCAGCGAGCCGTTGCCGGCGGCGCGCAGGGTGCTGTCGAAGTGGATGCCGGCGGCGAGGTCCCAGGGGTGGCCGCTGGCGAGGACGGACTCGGTCTGGATCCCGATGTCCTTGGGCTCGGCGGCGGCCCAGCGGCAGAACCGGTCGAAGATGTCCGGAAGGTCCAACTCCCCGCGCTCGATGAGGGATTCGGCGACCAGGACGGCCATCTGGGTGTCGTCGGTGGCCTCGCCGCGCTCCCAGCCGCCGCCGGCGACCAGCTCGGCCCGCCCGGCCGGGAAGCGGGCCGAGAGGGCGCCGGCCGGGCCGAACTCGTAGGGGGCGCCCAGGGCGTCACCCACGGCCGCCCCGAGCACGGCGCCGGCCGCGCGGCCGTCCCGGTCGGTGACGTCCGTCACGCCTGGCCCGGGATGATCGGCAGGCCGCGCTTGTGCTCGGTGCGGCGGTAGTGGCCGACGACGGTGTGGAAGACCTGCTCGGTGACCGGGCGGCCCTCCAGGAAGTCGTCCAGGGCGTCGTACTCGACGCCGAGCGCGTCCTCGTCGGGCTTGCCGGGGGCGAGGTTCTCCAGGTCCGCCGTGGGGACCTTGCCGACCAGTTCGGCGGGAGCACCCAGGAAGGCGGCCACCGAACGGACCTGACGCTTCGTCAGGCCGGAGAGCGGCATCACGTCGGCCGCGCCGTCGCCGAACTTGGTGAAGAAGCCGACGGCCGCCTCGGCCGCGTGGTCGGTGCCGACGACCAGGCCGCCACCGGCGCCCGCGGCCGCGTACTGGACGACCATCCGCTGGCGGGCCTTGACGTTGCCGCGCACGAAGTCCTCGTGGGCGTGGTCGCGGAAGGTGAGGCCGGCCGCCAGCAGGGCGTCGAGGGCCGCGTCGGTCGCGGGCTTGATGTCGACGGTGAGCACCTCGTCGGCCCGGATGAACTCGAGCGCGCGCTGGGCGTCCGCCTCGTCCGCCTGGACGCCGTAGGGCAGCCGCATCGCCGTGAAGGCCGCCTGGTACCCCTCGGCGCGCAGCCGCTCGACCGCGAGCTGGCACAGCCGCCCGGTGGTGGTGGAGTCCACCCCGCCGCTGATCCCCAGCACCAGGGTGCGCGCGCCGGAGGCCCGCAGCTGGTCGGCGAGGAAGGTCACCCGGCGCTCGGCCTCCTTCGCGGGGTCGGCGGCGGGCGCCACCCCGAGGGCCAGGGCGATCTCGCGCTGAACGTCCGCGGGCAGGGTCTCGGTCATGGTCGGCTCCTTCAAGTCGGTACCACGACATCATCCACCCGGGCCGTGGCCGGGCCTGCGGCGGCCCCGGCCCGACGGGTGCCGGGACGGGCCTCAGGCCGCCGCCCCCGGGCCCGCCTCCGCGTCCGAGGCCCGACCCGCGTCCGGTTCCGGCTTGGCGCCCAGGGTCCGGCCCGCCTCCGGTTCCGCCTCCCGCCCCGCCTCCGCCGCCGGGTGCCCGAGGATGTCGAGCACCACCCGGCCGTCCACGGTCTCCTGGGCGACCAGCAGCGCCGCCAACTCGTCCAGGTGGTACCGGTGTTCGTGCAGCAGTCCGACGGCCCGGCGCTCGGCGCCGCGCAGCAGGGCGGCCACCGCCTCGTCCACCGCGCGCTGGGTCTGCTCGGAGTACGGGCGGCGCAGCAGGTCCTCGGGGTGGTCGCCGAGGTACTGCGGGGAGCCGCTGGCGTAGCCGACCGGGCCGAGGTCCGGGGAGAGGCCGAACTCGCGGACCATCCGGGTGGCCACCGAGGTGGCGTTGGCGAGGTCGTTGGCGGCGCCGGTCGAGCCCTCGCCGAAGACCACCAGCTCGGCGGCCCGTCCGCCGAGTTGGACGGTGAGCAGGTCGGTCAGGTAGCTCTCGCTGTACAGGTGCCGTTCGGCCTCGGGGAGTTGCTCGGTGGCGCCGAGGGCGACCCCGGCCGGGAGGATGGTCACCTTGGCGACCGGGTCCGCGTGCTCGCACAGCGCGGCCATCAGGGCGTGCCCGGACTCGTGCACGGCGACGGCGTGCCGCTCCTCGGGCAGCAGCGCGTTGGAGGACTCCCGGCGGCCGAGCAGCACCCGGTCGCGGGCGTCGTCGAGGTCGGCGGCGGTGATGGTGGCCCGTTCGGCGCGCACGGCGTTGATGGCGGCCTCGTTGACCAGGTTGGCGAGGTCGGCGCCGGAGAAGCCGGGGGTGCCGCGGGCGATCCGGCCCAGGTCGGCGTCCGGGGCGAGGGTCTTGCCACGGGTGTGCACGGCGAGGATGGCCGCCCGTTCGGCCTGGTTGGGCAGCGGCACGGTGACCTGCCGGTCGAAGCGGCCGGGGCGCAGCAGCGCCGGGTCGAGCGCGTCCGGCCGGTTGGTGGCGGCGATGACGACGATGCCGGTGCTCTGGTCGAAGCCGTCCATCTCGGAGAGCAGCTGGTTGAGGGTCTGCTCGCGCTCGTCGTTGCCGCCGATCCGGGTGCCGCCCGCGCGACGGCCGCCGACCGCGTCGATCTCGTCGATGAAGATGATGGACGGCGCGCGTTTGCGGGCCTCCTCGAACAGGTCGCGGACCCGGGAGGCGCCGACGCCGACGAACATCTCCACGAAACCGGAGCCGGTCACGGAGAGGAACGGCACCGAGGCCTCGCCGGCGACGGCCCGGGCGAGCAGCGTCTTGCCGGTGCCCGGCGGGCCGACCATGATCACCCCGCGCGGCCCCTTGGCTCCGGCGGCGGCGTAGCGCTCGGGGCTGCGCAGGAAGTCGACCACCTCGCTGACCTCCTGCTTCACCCCCTCGTACCCGGCCACGTCGGCGAAGCCGGTGGCGGGCCGCTCGGCCTCGATGATCTTCGCCCGGGAGCGGCCGATCGCACTCAGCCCGCCGCCGAGCGAGCGCGCGGCCATCCGGCCGGACCAGAGGAACAGTCCGCCGAAGATCAGCAGCGGCAGGAACAGCAGCAGGGTGGACCAGATCGAGCTGCCGCCGCCGCTGCGGCTGCCGGTGACGTTCACGTGCTGGTCGGAGAGCGCGTGGCTGAGCTGGGAGGTGTCCAGGGCGGTCGGGATCTGGCTGGTGAAGTGGGTGCCGTCCTTGAGGGTGCCGGACACCCCGCCGGTGTCGGTGACGTCCACGGTCTGCACCTGGCCGGCGTCGACCCGGTTCAGGAAGTCGGTGTAGCCGTAGCGGGTGCCGGTCGGGGCGGACTTGGAGAACAGGGCCAGGAGGAGCAGGGTCACCAGCACCGCGATGGGCAGCAGCCAGCGGCGCAGTGCGGGTGGGGGCGGCTTGGGCGGGGTACCGCCGGGGCCTCCGCCGGGGCCCGGGCCCGGCCCGGTTCCGGGGGCGCGGCCGGAGCCGGGCGGGGTCGCTGGGTGACGGGCGGCACGCAGACGCGTTCGTACGATCATCCGCGCTCACCACCTCTCGGACACACCGCCCGGGCCCTGCTCCGGGCCTTCCCCTCCATGGTCGACCCCTCCGGTCCCGGACGGGAGCCCGAGCAGATATCGGCTGAACGCCACCTGCCCGTCCGGCACGAACGGCCACCGCCGCACGGCCGCGGCCAGCTCGGGCAGGGTCAGCCAGCCGTACCAGGCGATCGCCGCCGGATCGACGCCGTCGGCGGTGACGCAGTCCGGCGGAACGACCGCCTCGTGCACGCCCAGCCAGTACGGCGCGATCGCGCCCCGGCAGAGGAAGGTGAACCGGTGCCGCACCGGCACGGCCACCCCGAGTTCCTCCCGCAGCTCGCGCTCCGCCGCCGCGCCGTACGACTCCCCCACCCCCAGGGCGCCGCCCAGCATCACGTCGTGGCACCCGGCGAAACGGCTCACCCCGTCCGGGCGGCGGTGGACCAGGACCCGCCCGGCCCGGTCCCGGCAGACGGTGGCGGCCACGCGGTGCAGCCGGCCGCGCCGGATCGCCTCGGCCCGCTCGATGACGCCGAGCACCCGGTCCCGCTCGTCCACCCACTCCACCAGTTCGCTCACCGCGTCCTCCGCTTCCGTACGGCGGCCAGCGTCACCGCGCCCGCGAGCACCGCGCACCCGGCCATCAGCACCAACAGCTTGACCGGCGAGTCCACCCGGCCCGGCAGTCCGACCACTGACCAGACCGCCGCCCGCAGGCCACCGCTCACCGGTACGGCCAGCGCCGCCGCGAAGGCAGTGGCCCGGGCGGCACCGGGCGGCCGCGCTGGGGCGGCGATCCGCAGCAGGGTGTCGCAGAGCAGGCAGAAGGCGAAGAATCCGCTGGCGAAGACGCTCAGCTCGACCAGGACGAGCCAAACCCCGGGCCAGCCCTCCCCCGCCGTCTGCCCGCTGACCACCGCCGCGGCGGCCAGCAGGCTCAGCCCCGCCGCGGCGGCCGCGATGTGGCGGCGCAGGAAGCGGGTGAGGGCGCGGAGGTCGGCCAGCGGCGCGGCGAGCAGGGCGAGGTCGTCGAGCCAGTCCCCGCCCGGCCGCCGCCGCTCCTGCGGCGGCAGTTCGCGGACGGCCCGCCGCAGCAGGACGAGGCACCATCCGGCGCCCGCCGCCAGCGGGAGCAGCGCGGCGATCAGCCAGGCCGTCCGCCCGTCCCACAGCTCACGCTCCGCCCGCAGCACCGCGGCGGTCGCGTCGGTGGCGACGGTCACCGCGACCAGGGCGACGCCCAGCCGGGCGGCCCGCAGCAGCTGGTCCACCCGGTACTCCGGCTGCGGCCCGCCACCTCGGCAGAGTCGGGCCCGTACGGTCGTCACCCCGGCGAGCGCGGGGACCAGGAACAGCGTGAACGACACCACCGCGTCGTACGGATCCCCCTGCCAGGGGCTCACCGCCCGCAGCGACCGCGCCTGGGTGGTCACGTACCCGAAGCCGGTGAACGCCACCGCCAGCACCAGCGCGCTCCACAGTGCCCGAAGCTGCACCCTGCTCATCCCCGTCCTCCCGAATTCGTCCGCCGCACCGGCGCCGCTCCTCCGCAGGCCGGGTGCCGCCTCCACGGCACCCGGGGCTCCAGGAGGCGGTCGCCGCCCGTCGGCACAGCCCGGAACCGCGTTCCCCTTGCGGACCTCCGAGCAGGCCGCGCCACCGCCTCACCGCCACCCATCGCCGCCCCTTCCGCCCCGCACCAGCAGGTCCGGCAGCCAGGGCACGCCCGGCGCCACCTGCTCCGCCAGCCGCTGCTCCGCCGGAAGGACCCGCACGAGGGTTCCCAGCACCCCGACCGGCAGCCGTACGGCCACCAGTCCGACCAGCACCAGCCCTGCGGCGACCGGAAGCCAGACCCAGCCGCCCGCCGACTCCCCTGCCCCCTGGCCGCGTTCGGCCACGGGTGCGCTCTGTTCGACCATGCCGCGATAGTACACACCGCGTAGTACTTGGCACGTACTACTCGTCACGTAGTACCGTGAACCGACACCGCCGTCCCCGAGGGAGTGACCCCATGCAGGCGTACGACGCCCAGACGCTGGTGCTCTGCGCACTGGCCGAAGGCCCGCTGCACGGCTACGCCGTCAACGCCGCGATCGAGCGGCTGATCGGGCAGAAGCTCGGCCCCGGCAGCCTCTACGGGGCGCTCACCCGCCTGGAGGCCAAGCAGCTGATCGAACCCGCCGGGACGACCGACGCCCAACCGCGCCAACGGCCGGTGCGGCTGACGCCGCAGGGCCGGCAGGTGCTGGAACGGGAGCTGCGGTCGATGGCGAAGGTGGCCGCCACCGGGCTGGCCAGTCTCAAGGTGGACCCGGCATGACCGGCGGGCGGGCGCGGCGGCCCGTCGACCTGTCCCGGCTCTACCCCGCGCCGATGCGCGAGCGCTGGGGCGAGGAGCTGGCGGAGGAGCTGGCCCGAGAGGTGCGGGAGTCCGGCTGGCGCGCCTGGCCCGGGCTGCTGGCCGCGATCGCCGACCTGTGGCTGCACCCGGCGGTCTGGCCCGCCGAGCACCGTGCCGAACGGCGCGACCGGGCCGCGGTGCTGGCCGTCGCCGTGGCGCTGGCGACCGGGTTCGTCGGTACGCTGGCCGCCGAACAGGGTGCCCGTCAGACCGCCGCGCCCGGCGGTGCCTGGGCGGCGCCGCTCGATCAGGTGCTGCTGCTGGCCGGGCTGGCCCTGGTCACCCCGCTCCCCCGCCGCGACCTCGCCGCACTGCGCGCCCTGCTCGCCACCGCCGCCCACCGCCTCACCGCCCCGGCGCTCGCGGGCGCGGGCCTGGTGGCGCTCGTGCACTCCGCGGCGGGCTCGGCCCTCGCGGCCACCGACTACCGGTTCGCCGCCGTCGCCTGCTGGTGGACCGTCCTGGCCGTCGGCGGCTGGCAGACCTGCCGCACGGTGGCGAGCCCGGCGGGTCGGCTCGCACTGGCCACGCCGCACCCGACCCGGCTCCGGCTGGGCCTCGGCGCCCTCACCGCGGCCGGTGTGCTCGCCGGGGCTGCCCTGCTGGTCACCTGGACGGCCGGCCACGCGACCGTCGCGGCGGTCGGCGGAATCCTGCTGGTCCTGCTCACCTGGCCGCTCGCGGCGACGCTCAGGGACCTTCGCCAGAGCGGGAACTGAGCCCCCGTCGACGGGCGGGATCGACTTCACCGGGGCCGTCTGCCCGGACCCCGAGGCTCCGTCGCGGCGACGTGCCGCTCGGGCCACATCAGGCCGGTCGTCCCAGCCGGCTGGGGCGTCGGGGTGGACAGGTCGAGCACCGGCACCGGACACATCGTCGACAAGGCCGCCGGGACGGCGGAGACGGCAGCCCCGACCGGGACCGTCGTCGGCCGTCCCCGGTCGGGGCTGATCAGGATCAAGCAGCGCCGCCGCTGACCGGACCGGACTGGACCGGCCGCGGCGCCTCGGGCGTCAGGAGAAGTCGAGCGACCCCGTCCGCGTCCGCTTGAGCTCGAAGAACTTCGGGTACCCGGCCAGCAGCCGGACGCCCTCGAAGACCCGCAGCGCCTCCTCGCCGCGCGGGATCGCGCTCAGCACCGGGCCGAAGAAGGCGACGCCGTCGACGTGGATGGTCGGCGTGCCGACCTCCTCGCCGACCGGGTCCATGCCCTCGTGGTGGCTCTTGCGCAGCGCGACGTCGTACGCGGTGCTGCCGGCCGCGTCGGCGAGCTCCTCCGGCAGCCCGGCGGCCACCAGGGCCTCGCGGATGACGGTGTCGTCGGCGGCCCGGTCCTGGTCGTGCAGGCGGGTGCCGAGCTCGGTGTACAGATCGCGCAGCACGTGCACGCCGTGCTTCTCGGCGGCGGCGATGCAGACCCGGACGGGACCCCAGCCGGTGGTCATCAGGCGCTGGTAGCGCTCCGGCAGGTCGGTGCGGCCCTCGTTGAGGACGGACAGGCTCATCACCCGGAAGGTGAGGTCCAGCTCGCGCTGCTTCTCGACCTCGAGGATCCACCGGGAGGTGATCCAGGCGAAGGGGCAGGAGGGGTCGAAGTAGAAGTCGACCTTGGTGACGTTCTCGTTCACGTGCGTGTTCACGTCGAGGATCCTAGGGCCACGATTGGACCAATCTCCAGGACCAATCACCGCCCTCGGCCCTGGGCCACTTCTCAGCTGCAGGTGGTCCCGTCGGCGGGCACCGTACCATCCAGCAGGTAGGCGTCCACGGTCTTCTTCAGACACGGATTGCCGGTGTTGTAGCCGCCGTGGCCCTCGCCGTGCAGGGTGACGGTGACGCCGACGCCCGCGCCCAGCTGCTGTGCCATCGTGCGGGCGCCCTCGACCGGGGTGGCCGGGTCCCCGGTGGTGCCGACCACCAGGATCGGGGCGGCGCCATGGGCGGAGACGTCCGGGTGGTCGGTCTTGCCGGGGACGGGCCAACCGGTGCAGCCGGTCAGGCTCCAGGCGGTGAAGGGGCCGAACACCGGGGAGGCGGTGCGGAACCGCGGCAGCTGCCTTTCGACGTCCTGGTCGGAGTAGCGCTGCCGGGCGTCCACGCAACTGATCGCCCGGTTGGCCGCGTTCAGGTTGTTGTAGTGCCCCTGGGGGTCGCGCCCGAGCAGTGAGTCGGCCAGCTCGAGGAGGACGTCGCCGGTGCCCTGCTGCATCGCCTGGGTGAGCCCGGAGGCCAGCGCGGACCAGGTCTGCTGGCTGTACAGGGCGGCCGCGATGCCGGTGATGGCCAGGCTCTCGGTGAGCCGGCGTCCGCTGCCGGTGGGCAGCGGCGACTTCTCGAGCTTCTGCAGCAGGTCGGTGATCCGCGCGGTGCCCTCGGCGCCGCCGCTGCCGGTCGGGCAGGCCGGGTCCTGGGTGGCGCAGGCCTTCATGAAGTCGTCGAGGGCGAGTTGGAAGCCCTGGGCCTGGCCGAGCGCGCTCTGCTGCGGGTCCTGCGTCGGGTCGACCACCGAGTCCAGGACGACCCGGCCGACTTCCTCGGGGAACAGGTGGGCGTAGACGCCGCCGAGCTCGGTGCCGTAGCTGATGCCGAAGTAGGAGAGCTTCTGGTCGCCGAGCACCTGCCGCATCAGGTCGAGGTCCCGGGCGGCGCTCTCGGTGTCCACGTACGGCAGCACCGGGCCGGAGTTGCGCTCGCAGGCGGCGGTGAACTGCGCGTTGCTGACGTCCAGGGCCTTGACCTCGGCCGGGGTTTCCGGGGTGTTGTCGACGGCCGCGTTGGCGTCCATCGCCCGGTCGTCCAGGCACTTCACCCCGGCACTGTCGCCGACCCCGCGCGGATCGAAACTCACCAGGTCGTAGCGGGTGTTGAGGGAGGCGTAGGCCGGGGCCAGGGCGGGCAGGGTGGTCACGCCGGAGGCACCGGGGCCGCCGAAGTTGAAGAGCAGCGAGCCGATCCGGTGCTGCTCGTCCTTGGCCCGGCTGCGGATCAGCGCGAGGTCGATGGTCTTCCCGTCCGGCTTGGCGTGGTCCAGCGGGGCCTTGAGGGTGGCGCACTGCCAGTCGCCCGCGGGCGGGGTGCCGCCGCCCTGCGCGGCGCTGGGGGCCGGGCAGGGGCGCCAGTCCAGCCGCTGGGCGGCCAGGCCGGTGCCGCTCGCGCCGGTGACCGGGGAGATCGGCACGGGTTCGGCGGCGGAACGGCCGTCGCCCTGGCAGCCGGAGACGGGGGCGAGCAGCAGCGCGACCAGGCCGAGCGCGCCGGCGCCGCGGACGACGGTGTGCATGGAGCGGTCCACCTCTCGGGTTGGCCGGACGGGGTCGGTCCGCCGCTTCGGCCGGGCGGTTGTGCCGAGCGCACCGGCGCGCGGCAGGTGTGCCGAGCGCACCGGGCGCGCGACGGGACGGCGTGCGCCCCGGTGCGTCGGGAAGGCGTACGCCCTGGCGCTCGGCACCGTCGGCGCACCACAGACCCTAGGGGCCACTGGCCGACGGCGCCCGTCGGAATCCCCGGACGGGGGGAGTGCGCCGAACGGACTGCCACCGGCCGACCGGGTGAGGGTTCAACCGGCCCACCGGGTGGCAGCCTTACCGCCTGCTACCTGCAGTGGCGTGGACATGAATACGACGGAGGGCACCTTGAGCACCGACAGCTTGAACACCGACAACCTGAGCACCGACAGCTTGAGCACCGACGACGATTTCGACAGCGTGGACGTCTTCATCACCACCAGCCGGCAGGAGGTGCTGCTCCAACTGCGCGACGACCGGCCGGACATCCGGTGGCCCGCCCACTGGGTGGTCCCCGGCGGACACCGCGAGCCCGGCGAGACGCCGCACCAGACCGCCGTGCGCGAACTGCGCGAGGAGACCGGGCTGCACGTGCCCGGCCTGCGCCCCTTCCACCCGGTGCCGGCCGGGACCGACCCCCACGCCACCCGGCGGCGTGCCTTCCACGCACTGGTGGACGTCGACCCGGCCGAGCTGGTCCTCGGGGAGGGGCAGGAGCTGCGGCTGGTCCCGTTCGCCGAGGCCCAGCGGATGAAGCTGCCACCCGCGCTCAAGGGCGACCTGCGCCAACTGGCGGACCGGCTGGCGGCCGGTCGGACGCCGGACTGGGCGGTGGTCGACGACATCCACCGCCACCTCTCCGAGCACCGGGCGCGCCTCGGACTGTCGCTGCTGCACCTGCAGGTGGTGAAGATCCAGGAGGAGGCCGGGGAGGTCGCCGAGGCCCTGCTCGGCGTGCTCGGTGCCAATCCCCGGAAGGGCGTCAGCCACACCATGGCCGATCTGCAGGGCGAGCTGTGCGACGTGATCACCGCCGCCATGGTCGCGCTGCGCGACACCACCGAGGACCCGGGCGCCGTCCTCGCCCAACACCTGACGCGCTGGCGCCCGTCGCGTCGGGAGGAGTAGCGGGGCCGGGAACCGCCCGCAGGACCTCGTCGGCCCCTGGTTCTGGTGGTACTGCGTCCTCGCGCTGCTGCGCGACGGCCCGCACTACGGGGTCGAGCCGCTCCAGGAACTCTTCCTACCGCCGCCGAACTGGCCGATCAGCACCCCTCCCGGGGAAATCCGCTGGTCGGAACCTCCCGATCGGCACATGTGCGCGCGGTCCACAGCGCGCGAGGATGACGGTCATCGGGGCCCCGCCGGAGGGGCCCGGGAAGGAGCCCTGCCATGACCGCCACCATCGTCCGCGTGCCCGTCGTCCCCGTCCTGCCCCCGCTCCGCTCAGCGCGGTTCCAGCCCCGGCCGGCCGCGCACCACGTACGCCGGCAGCCGCAGTTCACCCAGCACCGCCCGGGGCAGCCGCAGCCCGAACCGCCGCCCGACCGCGCCGAGGGTCCGCCGACGGACGCCCGCGTACGGCGCGCCCCCGGAAGCGCAGCGGGTGACACCATCGGCCTCCAGGACGTTCGCCGCGACCAGCTCCGGAACGAGCAGGTCGGGCTCCCGCCCCCAGCGCCAGCGCTCCTCCCCCAGGCCGAAGCCGCACAGCACGGCGCCGTCCCGGGCGTAGTCGAGCAGGGCCGGCGGCTGCTCCGGCATCGGCCGGAAGTGGACCACCTCGACGCCGCCGCGCGCTATCTCGGTGAGCAGTTCCCCGCCGGTGGAGTCCCCGTACTCGATCGCGAAGGACCAGCCGTCCGCCTCACCGACCCGGATCACGCCGTCGCCGTCGTCACCGGGGCGGTAGACCTCGATGTCCAGGTCCCAGATCTCCGTCCCGCTGATCGGCCCGCTAGCAGCTGCCGGGTCGGCCCCCATCCGACGGGCGAGTTCCTCGGGCGGGATCCCCCGCGCGAACACCACGCCGCCCACTTCCCCACCCGCGTCCGCCAGCCACTGGATGCCCTCACCGCCCCGCTCCTCGGCCCCGCGCGAACCGTCACCCACGACGCCGATCATGACGCCCCTCCCCTCGCGCCGGCCCTGCGATGGCCAGGCGCAGCCGGTCCGCACCCTAACCGAGATCACCGACACACCGCCGAACGGCCAGGCGAAAAACCGGTTCGGAAGAGCAACTCAGCTGTGCCGCACCACCGTTCGCCTACCGGAGCCCCCATGCGGCGGCAACCGGCAACCAGACCGTGCCTGGCCTCCTCACCATCCAGCAACCGGGCTACACCTTCAGCTGCCCCTGCTCTTGCCCGCCCAAAGCCAACCACCCGTCAACGTCCCACCTCACCGCGCCGCCCAAGCGACCCGCCACACCGCCCTCCGCCGGCCCGGATCACACAGGATGTCGGCCCCTCCGGCTTCCCACGCACCGCCCAACCACCCCGGCCCCAGGCACTACGACACAGCACGCCCCGTCACGAACGGCCGCACCCACCCGATCCCCACCCAGCAAGCCAGATCGCCCCGCCGGAACCAGACCACGAAGTCGAACCCACCGACCTCCCACGCCCCCCACACCCACGACCGTCAACACGGAAAGGCGCGTCACGGTGCAGAACCGTGCGGTAGGACGTACGGAGTTCGCCGGCTGTGTGAGGCATCCCTCTCCCAGCGCTGTGGCGCTGGCGGCCCGGAAAGGTTGACCATGTAGTCATGACCTCCTCGCCCCACCCGCCGCACATCGATGGCCGACCGGATCCGACAGGCGGGACCACTGCGCTCGGCGGAGAGTCCGCTTCCGCCCGCGGGTACCTGCTGGACAACGCGCGTGCCGAGGCGGGCGAGCGATTCGTTTGGCTGGCCGAGCTGTTCGACGGTGTGACGCGCGGGCACTTCGATCGACTTGGGGTCAGGGCTGGCTCGCGCTGCTGGGAAGTGGGCGCCGGTGGCCGCAGTATCCCGGAGGCGCTCGCGGCGGCCGTCGGTCCGACCGGGCACGTGCTGGCCACGGACATCAACCCGTCGTGGCTGAAGGCAGGCGACGGGTACGAGGTGCGCCAGCACGACGTCGCGGCCGATCCGCCCCCGGAGCCGGGGACGTTCGATCTGGTGCACGCCCGGCTCGTGCTGGTCCATGTACCCGACCGGGCCCGCGCATTGGCCACGATGGCGGCAGCGCTACGGCCCGGCGGCTGGCTGCTGGTCGAGGACGCCGATACCGCTCTGCAGCCACTGGCGTGCCTGGACGACACCGGCCCCGCGCAGCGGCGGGCCAACCGGCTGCGCGACGCGGTCCGGGAGCTGCTGATGCGCCGCGGCGCGGACCTGCGCTACGGCCGGACACTGCCGGCGGCATTGCGTGAGGCCGGCTTGGTGGATGTCGCCGCGGCAGGGTCTTTCCCGGTCGGCGGGCTGGCCTGCGACCAGTTGGAGGCGGCGACCATCAGGCATGTGCGCGGCGAGCTGCTCGCGGCCGGCCTGGCCGACGACGCCGAGATCGACGCGCACCTGGCCGCCATCCACGCGGGCGAACTCGACCTGACACTCGCGCCGCTGATCTCGGCCTGGGGCCGCCGTCCAGCCGAGCACCCTCCGGCAGCTCGCGCAGGTGCGCGCCGCGCGTCACCGGCCGCTGTGGCCAGCCCGCACACGGGCTTCGAAGATCATGGAGTTCTCGACGCTCCGTGATCCGAGCGCAAGACCGTTCCTGCCGACGCATCACCCAAACGATCCCGGCTGCTCTTGACCAACTCCGCGAACAGCCCGAACCCGCCCCGAGAAGATCCCGGGGCTGCGGGAGCGACCGGCCGAAACGCCCGACCCACGTGACCCGCGCGGAGTGCACCACGCCTCGGCCGCCGTGCTCCGACGGTCGGCGAGTGGATCGCCTACGCCCCACCTGCGTGCTCGAACGCCTCGGTATCCGTCGCGATCCCTGCTGCCCGGGCGGCGGCTGATGCCCGGAATCACCTGCTTGCAGCCCCTGCTGGACACCGTCGCCGACCCGGCCGAGACGGTGATCACCGCCGATGTCCTGCACACCCAGCGCGAGCACGCCGGCTACCTCCCGGACCGCAAGGCCCGCTACATCGTGATCGTCAAGGGCAACCAGAAGCACCGGAACACCTGCGCCGACAGCTGAACACCCCTGCCCTGGAAGGACATCCCGCAGACCAGCCACGGACGATCCGAGACCCGCCGCATCTAGGTCGCCGCCGTCAGGAACCTGCTGTTCCCCGCCGCCCGCCGGACCATCCGGATCGAACGCCGCCGCACCGACCGCACGCCCACCGTCGCCACCGCCCCAAACTCCCCCCAACCGCCCCACCACCCGCAACCGCCGACGCAGGAAGTCGGACCCGCCGACCTCCTGCGCAGCGCCCGACCGCCCCCAGCGTCAGGGCTACGGTGCGGGACCACCCGCCGCATCAGGGCGTCGAGCGGGGCGAGTTCCGCACCGAGGACCCCGAGCTGACGGCCGTCGGGATCCTGGCGGTGATCGAGGGCCTCGCCTCCCACGCCAACACCGGCCTGGCCAACCACCCGCCGGTCGTCGCCCGGCTCATCGCCACCACCGCCGAACGCGAACTCGGCCTTCCGGAGGACTCCCTCACCCCCACCCAACAGTCCTGAGCCCCCAACACCCGGCCTTCCATAGCCCCGCCCCACCGCTGGAGCCGAAGTGCGCACCTCCCTCGTCCTCCTCTCCGCCCGCCTGCTCGACCCCGCATCCGGCGGCCTCCTCCCGCAGACCGCGCTCGCGGTGGTCGACGGCCGGATCGCCGCCCTCGGCGACGACCGGACGATCCGCGAACTCGCCGCCCCCGCAACGACGGTGATCGACCTCAAGGGAGCCGTGGTCACTCCGGGCCTGGTCGATGGCCGCCTGCACCCGGTCACCGGTGCCGAGCTCACCCACGGCCTGGACCTCTCCGGCTGCACCGACCTGGCGTCCGTCCGTGCCGCCCTCCCTCGCCGTCGGGGTCAAGGCCCTCGCGCCGGGCGCCTGGCTGCACGCCTGGGGCCTGGACCCGAACGTCTTCGGTGACCGCCCGGTCGAGGCCGCCGCCCTCGCCCCCGTGCTGGACGGCGTCCCGGCGCTGCTCCAGCTGTTCGACGCCCACTCCATGCCCGCCAGCCCGCTCGCCCTGGAGTTGGCCGGCGTCGACGGCCCGCGCACCTTCGCCCAGGCCGCCGAGGTGGTCCGCGACGCCGACGGCCGCCCGACCGGCCTGCTGCTCGAGAACGCGGCCTGCGAACTGGTCGAGCGCACGCAGCCCACCCGCACCGAGCGCCGCGAGCGCCTGGCCGCCGCCCTGCGCGCGATGGCCGCGAGCGGCCTCACGGGCGGCCACGCGATGGACGCGGGCGGCGACGGCCTCGACCTCTACGCCGAGCTCGACGAGGCCGGCGAACTGCCGGTGCGGCTGCGGGTCGCCCCTGGTGCCAGCCCGGCATGGGCCAGGACGGGCTGCGCGCCCTGGTCGAACCGCAGGGCCGGGGCGGGAAGTTTCCGACACTGCCCGCTACCACCAGTTCGCCCAGCCGTCCAGGTGGCCCCAGGGGAACCCTCCCGGTTCCCCCAAGGACCCGGGGCGGGTGGGGAAGCCCCCCGGGAAACCTGGCGGCCCGCCCCAGCGCGCCCCACCCCCTCCTCGGCCGAGGATTCTCTCACCGGCCCATCCAGCCGGACGAGTTGAACCGACGAGCCGAGGAGCAGCCACCATGACCGTGACCCGGAAGCCGATCGAGCGGCGGACCCTGCTGACGGCCACCACCGGCAGCGCGATCACCGGCACCGCCGCCCTGCTCACCCCGGCCACCGCTGCGGCAGCTCCGGTCGCCGTCACCGGGCACCAACGGACGGTGCCGCAGACCCTGACCGTGACCGAGGAGCTGGACCGGATCGCCCACCCCCTGCGGTCCACCGACCCCGACGCCCCGACCGCGGGACTGCGGGCGCTGGGCGCGATGGTCGGCGACGCCCGGGTGGTCGGCCTCGGCGAAGCCACCCACGGCTCGCACGAGTTCTTCACCTTGAAGCACCGGGTGTTCCGCTACCTGGTCGAGGAGAAGGGCTTCACCACCTTCGCCCTGGAGGCCAGTTGGTCGGCCGGCCTGCTGATCGACGCTTACGTGCAAGGCCAGGGAGACGGCACCGCCCGGCAGCTGGTCCGCCGCACCCTGGCCGGATCGCCTTGGCAGCGAAGGGAGTTCGCCGACCTCATCGACTGGATGCGCGCGTACAACCGCAGCCATCCGCAGCGCCCGGTGCACTTCGTGGGTACCGACCTCGGCTTCCCCGGGATCGGCGAGCAGCCCTTCGCCGAGGTCACCGGGTACGTACGGAAGGCCGCCCCCGCCTCGCTGTCGAGCGTTGAGCAACTGTACGCCGGCCTGCGGTCGTTCGACGACTCCATCGGCTACCTGAGCCGGATCCCGCTCCCCGAGCGGCAGCGCAACGCGGACCTGGCGCAGCAGGCGCTGGAGCTGGTCACCGCCACCGGGCGGGACGGCGACGAGCAGTACGAGTGGGCCGTCCAGCACGCCCGGAACATCGCCCGGACCTTCGCCTTCGCCTCCCTGCGGACCGGCGACGGCCCCTGCGTCACCGCCGCTCAGGAGCTCCGCGACCGGGCGATGGCCGACAACACCCTGTGGTGGCAGCGCCGCCTCGGCGGCAGGGTCCTGCTCTCGGCGCACAACGGCCACGTCGGCTACCGCTCGAGCGACCCGGCGCTCCACCCCACGACGGAGGGCGTCCACCTGCGCGCCGCGCTCGGCGCCGACTACGTCAGCATCGGCTTCACCTTCGGCGGCGGTTCCTTCCTCACTGCGACCGACCCGTTCACCGACGACTGGCGGAGCACCACCGTGCCCCCGGCGACCCTCGGCATGAACGAGTACCTCCTGGACCGGGTCCGCCCCCGCGACTACTACCTCGACCTGCGCCAGGCCCCGCCCGCGGCCCGCGCCTGGCTGGACGCGGCCCACCCGACCTACGACGCCGGGACCACCTTCAGCCGCGACCCGCTGCCCACCCTCGCCCTCGGCGCCCGCTACGACGTGCTCGTCCACCTCCACCGGGTCCGCGCGGCCGAGAAGCTCTGACGGCCATGGCCATCCCTCGCACCACCCACCTCCCGTCTCTCTCACCCAGGTCGGCTCCGCCGTCGCCCACTTCGAGGAGCGGCAGCGAGCCCAAGCCCGTGATCAGCAGCCGGGAGCGGGCCAGGGAACGTCGGTGGCCACCGCGGCGGTGTAGTCGACGCCCGGCACGGAGAGCCCGTACAGGCGCTGGGCCTCGGCGCGGAACCAGCCGAGGTCGGCGAGACCGGCGATGGTGTCGGTCGTGGCGCGCTCCCAGCGTTCGGCGACGGCCGGCTGGACGTCGTCGGTGAGCTCCCAGGTGTCCAGGCGGATCCGGCCCTCGTCGTCCGGGGCGAACGGGGCGGCAGCGGTGAGCTGACGCACCGGCGGGACCATGTCCTCCCCCCAGGACACCGCGCAGCAGGCCGGTGTACAGGGCGATGCCAGGAACGGCGGTGGAAGACTGGGTGACGGCGGCACCGTTGACGGAGGTCACGGCCCGCCCGCCCACCGACTTGCGGAGCCGCTCGTCCAGCGTTCGGGCGGTGGCCTCCAGGTGGACCTTGGCCGCGCCGATGGCGCCCTGCCGGTAGATGGCCGCGGTCAGCGGCGAACCGATTTGACTTCCGCTCCTCGGGCTAGGGCCCGGGGATTCCTACCACGGTCTTCTGACCGTCTCGGTGGGTTCCTGCTTCTCCGCGCTGTGCCGGGACGGGTCCCGGTCTTACCCGCACTCGACAGGCTGTCACCGCCAGTCCGGCGGCCTGGGCGACGTTGACGGCCGCGTTGACGTCCCGGTCCAGCCGAACGCCGCATGCCCGGCACTGCCAGACACGGACGGGCAGGGGCTTGGGACCGTCCTTGACACCGCAGTTGGAGCACACCTGAGAGGTCGGCTCGAACCGGCCGATCTTGATCAGGGTCCGGCCGTACTTCACGGCCTTGTACTCCAGCATGCTCACGAACGCCGACCATCCGGCATCGTGCAATCACGCGGCACTGACATTGATGCTGATACCCAGGTTCCGGTGGTCGTGACTCGGGCACTGACAACAGCGCGGGAGGGTGCGTCAGCGCAGCTCAGAGCAGGACTCAGAATCGCTTCACCACCGGGCTGAAGCCCGGGGCACTGCGATCAGACCCGGTAGCAGACCGCGATGCCGCGGATCCCGGCGCGCTTGAGCCCGGCGACGGTGGCCGCCAGGCCGTATCCGGCCGAGGAGCCGATGATCAGTGCCACCGGCCCGGCCCCCTCCGGCAGTTCGACCTCTGGCAGTTCCGGATCTCGAGTCGATCTTGATGCGTTCCACCACTTCCGGCCGAGCCGGACGGCACCGGGCAGCCGGGTCAGCCCAGCCCCGGCAGGCTGCGCAGTTCCCCGACCCGCAGCAGCCGGGCGAACAGGAGGAACAGCAGGGCCATCGCGACGCCGCCCGCGGCCAGCGAGATGGCCGGTGTCCAGGAGGCCGGTGCCGGGCCGTGGCCGCAGACGCGGGCGATGAGCCAGCCGGCGGTTCCCGCGCCGGTGGCGGCCGCGGTCAACTTGGCGTAGGCGCGGCAGATCCGGCGGCCGTCGAGCAGGCCTCCGGTGCGCCGCCTGAGCCGCAGGGCCGTGAGCAGCAGGCCGACGGCGTAGGACAGGGCGTAGGCGGCGGCCATTCCGGTGACCGCCCACCGGGGGGAGAGCAGCAGGTGGCAGGCCACGGCCAGGGCGATGTTGGTGCCGCTGATCCACAGCGCCATGCGGAACGGCGTGCGGGTGTCCTCGAAGGCGTAGAAGCCGCGCAGCAGGAGGTACTGGGCGGAGAACGGGATCAGCCCCAGGCCGAAGGCCTGCAGCATGTGACCCAGGGGGACGGTGGCCGCAGCGTCGGCGGCTCCGTGGGCGAACAGCAGTCGGGCGATCCGCGGGCCGAAGGCGGCGAAGAAGAACGCCGCCGGGACGATGACGACGCCGCTGACCCGGAGCGCGCGGGAGAGGTCGGCGCGCAGCCCGTCGACACGGTGCTCGGCCACCGCCCGGCTCATCCGCGGGAGCAGCGCGGTGACCAGGGAGACGGTGACGATCGACTGGGGGAGCATCCAGATCTGCTGGGCGTAGCTGTAGGCGGTGTAGCCGACCCCGTCGTCGGGCAGGGCGGCGTCCGCGGCGGAGGCCAGGCGGGTGACCACGGTGTTCGCCACCAGGTTGGCCAGGACGAACAACAGGGTCCAGCGCGCCGCGCTCACGCTGCCGCGCAGGCCGGCGCCCCGCCAGTCGAAGCGCGGTCGCAGCCGGAAGCCGGCGGCGTGGGCGTACGGGATCAGGGCGAGTGCCTGCAGGGCCAGGGCGGTGGTGGTTCCGATGCCGAGCAGCCGGACCTGGGCGTCGGTGATGTCCGCGACGTTCTCCGGGACGGTCACCAGGCCGAGGTAGAGGCCGAACATGGTGATCAGCACGAGGTTGTTCAGGACCGGGATCCACATCATCGCCCCGAAGCGGTTCCGGGCGTTGAGGATCTGTCCGAAGATGCTGAACACGCCGTAGAAGAAGATCTGCGGGAGCAGGAAGCGGGCGAAGACCACGGTCAGCCGGAACGCGTCGTGGGTGTCGGGCGTGTCCTGCTGGTAGATGCGGATGATCTCGGGCGCGGCCCAGGTGGCCAGCGCGCTGCCGACGCCCAGGACGCACAGCACGAGCGTGACCAGGCGCTGTTCGAAGCCGGCCCCGCCGTCGGGGTCCTGCGCCCGGGCCCGGACCAGTTGGGGGACCAGGACGGAGTTCAGCGCGCCGCCGATCAGCAGGAAGTACAGACTGGTGGGCACCGTGTTGGCCTGGTTGTAGGTGGTGGCCAGCAGCCCGGTGCCCAGTGCCGCGGCCTGCAGCACCTGGCGGATCAGTCCGGTGGCGCGCGAGACCATGGTCCCGGCGGCCATCAGCGCGGACGACCGCAGCACACCACCGGCCGCGGCCCGCCTGGGGGCGGCATGCCTCCTGCGCCCCGCCGTCGACCGCTCTGACGTTCCGGGCGATGTCTCCTCGATCATGGACCCACACTACGTCCCAACGCTCACCCGCCCGTGGCGAGTTCGGGAATCCCCGGTGGATGCGGGCCGTCCCCGACTCGTGCTTCGATCGGCTTCGATCGGCTTCGAGAACTCTGGACACCGGCCGCCGGGGCGGCCGGCCACTCACCCCGGGAGGTGTCGTTGATCATCCGCACCCGCACCGGACAGCACGTCCTGTACGAGCAGACCTCCCGCGCCACCGACCTGCTGGCCGGTCAGGGCCTGCGAGCCCGATCCCCGGCGCCCTTCGGCGCGAGCCGACCGGAATGGCGGTCCGTCAGCTCGCTCCCCACGCGCACTGCTCGGGGTACGACCGGTCGGCCCAGCACCTGCCGGTGCGCCGTGGCCCGGACGGGTGGCGCACCTATCGTGGACCGGTGACCGATCATCGGACCGTACGCCCCGCCGTCGCCCGGACGGGCTACCTCCTGGCAGCCTTCGCCTTCGCCGTCTGCATGGCCGGCACCACCCTGCCGACCCCGCTGTACGGGCTGTACCAGGAACGGATCGGCTTCTCCGAGCTGACCGTGACGGTCGTGTTCGCGGTCTACGCCTTCGCCGTCATCGGCATCCTGCTGCTGGTCGGCAACATCTCCGACTCCGTCGGCCGCCGCCCCGTCCTGCTCTGCGGGCTGGTCTGCGCGGCCTGCAGCGCCGTCGTCTTCCTGGCCGCGGACAGCGTGCCGCTGCTCTGTCTCGGTCGGCTGCTGTCCGGCCTGTCGGCGGGTCTGTTCACCGGCACCGCGACCGCGTACGTCCTGGAGCTCGCCCCATCCCGGCACGAGGGCCGCGCGAACTTCGTCGCGATCGCGGCCAACATGGGCGGCCTCGGCTGCGGACCGCTGCTGTCGGGCCTGCTCGCCCAGTACGCGCCGAAGCCCCTGGAGCTGCCGTTCGCCGTCCACCTGGCGCTGCTCGCCGTGTCCTTCGGGCTCGTCCTGCTGCTGCCGGAGACGGTCGTCGACGCCCGCCCGCTGCGCACCGCCCGGCCCAACCGGCCCGAACTGCCGCCGGAAGTGCGCCGGGTGTTCGTGCCCGCCGGGATCGCCGCCTTCGCCGGGTTCTCCCTGCTGGGCCTGTTCACCTCGGTCAGCCCGGCCTTCCTCGCCCAGGGCCTGGACGTCCACAACCGCGCCGTCGTGGGCCTCGTCGTGTTCGCGGCCTTCTTCGCGTCCACCTTCGGGCAGCTGCTCGCCCCCCGGCTGGGCAGCGCCCGGACGATCCCGCTGGGCTGCCTGGTGCTGATCGCAGGACTGGCGCTGCTGGCGTGCTCGCTCGCCTGGGCCGTCCTGCTGCTGCTGGTCCTCGCCGCACTGGTGGGCGGCACCGGTCAGGGCATGGGGCTGCGCGGCGCGGTGGGCGAGGTCGCCGCCGCGAGCCCGGCGGAGCACCGCGGCGGCGCCCTCTCGGCGCTGTTCGTGGTCGCCTACTTCGGCATCTCGATCCCCGTCATCGGCGTCGGCCTGCTCACCGGTCCGCTCGGCCTGGCGCACGCCGGCCTGGTCTTCGCCGCCTGCATGGCCGCGCTCGCCGCCGCTTCCGGCGCCTACCTGCTGCGCCGGGCGAGCACCGAGGCCTGACCCTTCGACCGCGACGGCCACCCCGACCATCGCGGCCACCGCAGCCGGGTGCGCCTACTCGACCGCCGCCCGCGCCGCCCGCCCGGCCCGGATCCGCTGACGCAGGAAGAGGGCGGCACGGTCCAGCGCCTCGTCCGCCTCGTCGAGGACGCCGGCGAACGCCTGGAACACGTGCGGCGCATCGGCGGTGACGTCCAGGACGACGTCCACGCCCGCGGCGCTCGCCCGCGCGGCCAGGCGGGTGGAGTCGTCCAGCAGTACCTCGTTGCCGCCGACCTGGATCAGCATCGGGGGGAAGCCGATGAGGTCGGCGTGGATGGCCGGGCTGAGCAGCGGCTGGTGCGGGTCGGCTCCGGCGAGGTACATGGCTCCGGTGTGTTCGAGGGCCGCGCGGGTGAAGATCGGGTCGACGCCCTCCTTGGTCGTCATGCTCTCGCCGCTCCGGGTCGCGTCGAGGCCCGGGGAGAAGGCCAGCAGGGCGGCGGGCAGCGGGAGGCCCGCGTCCCGGGCGGCGAGGCAGGTGGTGACGGCGAGGCCACCGCCGGCGGAGTCCCCGGCGAAGACGATGGTGGAGGGGTCCTCGCCGCGGTCGAGCAGGGCGCGGTAGGCGCTCAGGGTGTCCTCGATCGCGGCCGGGAAGGGGTGTTCGGGGGCGAGCCGGTAGTCCAGCGAGTACGCCCCGAAGCCGGTCCTGGCCACCAGGTTCCCGGTCAGCGAGAGGGCGGTCTCGGGCGAGCCGAAGACCCAGGCACCGCCGTGGAAGTACAGGATCGTCCCGGCGCCCGGGCCGTCCTCCGCTGCCGCGTCCGGCCCGGCCTTCGGCTCGACGCGCAGGGCGGGTCGGCCGCCGAGGGTCGTGGCGGCGGTCCGGATGCGGCTGTGGGGCACGATCATTCCGGCCATCACCTCCCTGAACCCGGCCCGGATCTCCTCGACCGTCCGGGGTCCGGTCGGTCCCAGCTGGCGCAGGATTCCGTCGATCCGGATGCGCTGTTCCCTGCTCATGGGCACACTCCTGCCGCAAGTAGCTTCCCGTACACTATATGCTGTGGAAGATACATCGAACGGGGTCGGCCTCGCAGCCGGACTCCCCGGCCTGTTCGCCGACTTGGTCAGGTGCGAGACCCGCCTGTACAACGCCCTCAACGACCGCCTCCGCGAACGGCACGGCATCGTCACCTCGCAGTACGAGTTCCTCGACTACCTGCGCCGCCACCCCGGATGCCGGGTCGCGGACATCGCCGCCGAGTTCGCCATCGGCGTCGGAGCGACCAGCAAGGGCATCGACCGCCTGGAGAAGCAGGGGTGGGCCGCCCGCCGGCCGAACCCGTCCGACCGCCGGTCCTCGCTGCTCGCCCTGACCGCCGACGGCACCCGGCTCGTCGGGGAGGCGCAGCGGACCTTCACCGACACCCTGACCGAACTCCTCACGGGCACCCTCGACGCCGCCTCGCTCTCGGCAGCCGCCCGGACCTTCGCAGCCCTGCGCTCCGCCCTGGAACGCGACCGGATCGGCACACCCACCGGCTGATCGGCCCCAAGTCCCGCAGTGCAAGCCGGGACTTGACCTCAAGTCGACTTGAACCCCTAGCATCGGTCGCACCGTAGTGATCGACGAGAAGCGGAGGGCCCGGCCGTGGAGTACTCGCACAGCGACGCCGAACTGATCAAGCAGCCCATCGGCTACTGGAGTTGGGCGGCCTACAAGGCCGTCGTCAGCCGCACCCGCGGCGCGCTGGCCGAGGTCGGCACCACGCAGCCGCAGTGGTGGGTGCTCGCCCAGCTCGGCCGGGCCGAGGAGCCGAGGACCCGCGACGACGTCTGCGCCGTGCTGCGCGACTACCTCGACACCGGCCAGGAGGCCCTGAACGCCGAAATCGACGCGACCGTCGAGCACGGCTGGGTCACCGAGTCCGCCGGGGGCCTGCTCGAACTGACCGCCGAGGGACGGGCCTTCTTCGAGAAGACCGCCGCGCTCCAGGGCGAGCTGTGGGCCGAGCGCCATGCGGGCATCTCGGACGAGGAGTACCTGACCACGCTGAAGGTCCTGCAGCGGTTCATCCACAACACGGGCGGGCGGGCCTGGCACCACTGAGCACCCGCCGCCCCGCCCGCCCGTCGGTCGGGCAGGCGCGCAGGTGTGGGTCAGGCGGTGAGCCCGCCGTCGCGGGCGACCACCCGGCCCGCGCGGACGACGAGTTCGCGCGGCAGGAGCTCGCCCTCACCGTCCGCGCTCCACGCCCCGCCGGGCTCTCGCTCCTACGCCCAGCCCGGCACCGGCGGCAACGGCCAGGCCGGCAGCACCGGCAGCGGCCCGTCCGCGCGCAGCCCCGCCACCGGGCCGCGCCCGGCGAACCAGGCGAGCATCTCGTGCCCGGAGCCGCTCACCACAGGCCCCGACCCGCCGACCGCCCAGCCCCGGCCGAGGTCCTCCGCCTCGACCCGGGCAAGCGGTACCTCGCGCGCCCCCAGCGTCGCGGCCGTCTCCGCGAGGGCGGTCAGCACGAAGCCGTCCGGCCAACCTGCCGACGTACGGCCGGTGTTCAGGTCGACGCCGTGCACCTCGAGCTCCCGCCAGGCCCGCCACAGGAGGTACCAGGCCGGGTGCCGCCAGCCCGCCAGCGCGGGCACCAGCACCGTCCGGCGCTCGGCGGGCAACTCCGCCGCGTCCCGCAGCAGGCCGTCCAGGCTGTCCCGCAGGTCCGCCACCAGCACACCGGCGCCGCGCCCCGCGCCCTCCTCCAACTGCCGTGCCAGCTCGGCGGCGTCGGCCCGCGGCCCCGGCGCGGTGCCGGTACGGGCCAGGGCGAGCATCCAGCGGTAGGCGTCGGTGCTGCGGGCGAGGTGGGTGAGCACATGGCCCCGGCTCCAGCCGGGCAGCCGCGACGGCTCGCGGGCCTGCCAGTCGGTCAGCGACTCCACGTCGGCACCGAGGCGCGCCGCTGAAGCCCGGACCTCCGCCAACAGCTCCTCGAACTCCACCGTTCCCTAACTCTCGGCCTCGGCGAGCGACTTGACGCCCTCCAGGGTGGCCATCATCCCGGTCCGCAGCTCCCCCAGGCGAAAGTCGACGATCTTCTCCTCGGCCTCCGGGCGGGCCTCGATGGCCAGGATGACGCCGCTGCGCCCCGGGCCGATCACCACCGACTGGCGCAGCCGGGTGCCGCCGTCCTCGGGGATCAGGTCGAAGCGCCACCGGGCCAGCGAGCCGGCCACCTCCGACACCGGGTCGCCGAACCGGCCGTCCGCATCCATGACGGCCCAGGCGAAGGCGCGGTGCTCGGCCAGTTCCACCACCTCGGAGACCGTCCGCCAGTCACGCATGTTCGGCCGGGCGTTGTGCCCCTCGAAGCGCGCGCCCAGGGCGGGGCCGTCCGCGCCGTCCAGCCAGGCGACCCGCTGGAGCTCCGGGCTGAGCCGGGCGGGCAGGCCGATGTCGGCCACCAGCGCCCAGACGCGCTCCACCGGCGCCTGGACGAACACCTCGCACTGCGTGCCCGGACCATCGGCGTACCGCATACCGCTCCCCCTCCATTGCCTGACGTACTCACACCCTCGGGGTGTACTCGTCCGTACGGGTCGGCACCCGCCGTGCCCCCGCCTGAGCGTCCGGAACGCGCGAAGACAGCGGACGGGTTGCCGCCCTTCTCGCGGGCCCTGCCATCGATGATCGATCCAGCCGAACATCCAAGTCAATCCACCGATTTCCTGGGAAACCCCCAAGCTCGGCCTTGGGTCGGCCCCCTCGGGTACGGACTCGGAGCCGGCGGTACCCTGGGCGCTCGTGACCCTCGACGACCTCCGCGTCTTCGCCGCCGTGTGCCGGGCCGGCTCGCTCAGCGCCGTCGCCCGCGACCTGGCCTGCAGCCAGTCCGCCGTCAGCCAGCACGTGAAGCGGCTGGAACGCGAGCTGGGCCTCACCCTGATCGAGCGGCACCCGCGCGGCGTGGTGCCCACCCAGGCCGGACGCCATCTGCAGACCGCGGTGGCCAACGGTCTGGGCGGCATCGACCACGCGCTGCGGACCATCGCCGAACTCGCCCGCGGCGAGGGCGGGTCGGTGCGGATCACCACCGGCGCCACCAGCATCCGCCACTTCATGTCCGCGGCCGTGGTGGACTTCCGCGAGCGGTTCCCGCAGGTCAACCTGGAGTTCCAGACCGGCGTCTCCAGCCGCAACTGCCTGGAGGCGCTCACCGCCGGCCACGTCGACCTCGCCTGGATCACCCTCGGCACCCCGGTCCGGGGCATCGAGCAGCGGCCGGTCGCCGCCCTGCCCTGGGTCCTCGCCGTGGCGGCCGGCGACCCGCTCGCCGCCCGGGCGCGCATCGAACCCGCCGACCTGCAGGACGCCCCGCTCATCGGACTGCCGCAGAACTCGGTGTCCCGCTCCCAACTCGACGACTGGCTGGGCAAGTCGGGCATCCGACCGGTCTTCGACACCAGCGTCACGGACTGGGACACCGCGATCCTGCTGGCCGAACTCGGCCTCGGCCACGCCGTCGTACCCGCCCTCCCCGAGTGGCAGGGCCCCGGCCACCCGGGCCTGCGGCTGGTCCCGCTGCCCGACCTGCCCGGCCTCACCGTCGGCTGGGCCGCCCGCGAATGGGCCACCCTGGGCCCGCTCGCCCGCGCCTTCGCGGACACCGTCGCCACCCACTGCGGCCCTGCGACGGCACCGTCGGCCGCCCCCGCCCCCGCACCCGCACCCGCACCCGCGCCCGCACCCGCCGCCTGAGCGGGGCCGGCCCACGCCCACCTCGACCAGCAGCGCGCACCGCAACTGCCGCAGCAGCTCCGACCGATGGGACCGCAGGTTCCACAAAACCGGCTCCCAGACGGCCCGTTCAGCCACTGGGCGAGGTCGATCCCGTCCGCCCTTCCACCCTTCCACCCGTCCGCCCGTCCGCCGGTCCGCCGGTCCGCCGGTCCGCCGGTCCGCCGGTCCGCCGGCCGGAGCGTGCGGCGAATGGACCCCGGTCAGGCCGAGTGGAAGGAGTGGCTGCGGCCGATCTCGGTGAAGCCCCGCCGCGCATACCACTCGCGCGGCCAGCTGTCCGCGTCCGCGAGGAGGAAGAGCCGCGGGATCCCGGCGGCCGCCGCCAGCGCCAGGCCGCTGCCGAGCAGGGTGTCGCCGTGGCCCGCCCCGCGGTGCCGGGCGGCGGTGACCAGGTCCTCCACCTGGGCCAGCCCGGCGGCCGGTTCGAGGTAGAGGTCGACCCAGGCCGCGACCTCGCCGTCCGCCGTCCGGGCGGCCAGGAAGTGCACCCGCTCGGCGCCGCGCAGCCGGGTCGGCCGGCGGTCGGTGAGCTGCCGGATGAGCTCCTCGCCCTCGTACCACTCCGACTCCTGGCGCAGGACGGCCTCCCGCATGGCGGCGAACTCCGTCGGCAGGGCGGCCGGCTCGGGCAGCGCGCAACCCGCCGTGTCGCGGACCATGACGAGGACGGTGCTCCGCTCGTACCCGGCCTCGGCCAGCACCGGGGTGGCCCGCTCGCCCCACTCCTCGTCCAGCACGGTGATCGCGTACTGCCGGCGCTGCCCGAGCCAGCGTGCCGCCAGACCGGGCAGCGCCGCCGGATCGGTGCCCGGCCCGGTGACGATCAGCTGGTTGTGCTCGTGAGAGAGCACGTACTGCGCGTTCCGGACCGCGAAGAGCCCGGGAAACTCCGGCAGTTCGACGATCTCGGCCGCATGGCGGCGGGCGAAGGCGGCACGGAAGGCGCTCACGCGCTCAAGCAGATCGGACATCCCACCATGATCCGCCCCGAATCCGCTCCGGCCAAGCGAATTCCAGGCGGAGGTCAGCGGGCCTGCCGGCGGTCGAGGAACCGTCGGATCCCGTCCCGTACGCCGTCCGTCGGCACGGTGGCGGCGAAGGCGGCCGCCTCGACCGCGAGGCCCTCGTCGATCGGCAGGTTGATCCCCCGGGTGACGGCCCGCAGGCAGGCCGCCACCGCGGTCGGCGCGTGCCGGATGATGCGTTCGGCCAAGTTCCTTGCCTCCTCCAGGAGTTCGCCGACCGGGACGACCGAGTTGACCAGGCCCAGCTCGGCCGCCCGGGCAGCCGGGATCGGGTCACCGGTCAGGATCAGCTCCAGCCCGCGCTTGCGGCCCACGTGCCGCGGCAGCCGCTGCGAGCCGCCGAAGGGCGGCGGGAAGCCGAGCGAGATCTCCGGCTTGGCGAAGGTCGCGTGCTCGGCCGCGATCGCCAGCGGAGCCGCCTCGGTGATCTCACAACCACCGCCGTACGCCAGCCCGTTGACCGCGACGATGACCGGCTTGGGGAACTCCTCGATCCGCCGGGTCAGGGTGTGCCCGCGCCGGACGAACTCGCGCAGCGCCCGCTCGGGCCCGCCGGCGATGCTGGCCGCCAGGGACGGGACGTCCGCGCCCGCGCTGAACGCCCGCTGCCCGGCGCCGGTCAGGATGACGGCGCGGACGGTGTCGTCGGCGTCGATCCGGTCGAGTTCGGCGAGCAGCGCGTCCATCGTCGGATAGTCGAGAGCGTTGAGCTTCTTCTCCCGGTCGATGGTGAGGGTGACGACGTACTGGTCCCGCTCGCTGCGGACGGTCATGGCCGGCTGCTCCCTTTCGCCTCGGTCCCTACCCGACCGAGGCTAGGAAAGGCGATCCAGGACAATCCAGTCATTGTCCTGGATACGCTCCGGGGAACCCCCGCGCCGGACCACGAAACGGCAGGCCACCACCCATGCGATCGCCCTCCTACAAGGCCATCGTCGACGAGTACGCGGCCGCGATCCGCTCCGGCGCCCCCCGGCCGGCACCCGGCTGCCGACCCACCGCGCCCTCGCCCGCGACCGCCGCATCGCCCTCGCCACGGCCACCCGGGTGTACGCCGAACTGGGCGCCGCCGGGCTGGTGGTGGGCGAGCAGGGCCGGGGCACCTTCGTCCGGGTCCGCTCCGACTACGACGGCATCGAACCCTCCCGCACCCTCCCGGTACCCCGGCTCGCCGACCTGTCCTTCAACCAGCCGCTCGCCCCCGAGCAGCGCGACCTGCTGCGCCAGGCCCTGCGCGCACTCGCCTCCTCCGGCGACGCCGAGGCCCTGCTGCGCCAGCATCCGCCCGGCGGCCACCGGCACGACCGGGCGGTGGTGGCCCGGTACCTGCTGGACCGCGGGGTCGACACCGCGCCGGAGAACGTCCTGCTCGCCAGCGGTGCGCAGCAGGCGCTGGACTGCGTCCTGCGCACCCTCACCCGCCCCGGCGACGTGCTGGCCGTCGACGCGCTCAGCTACCCGGGCATCAAGCTGCTCGCCGCCGCCCACGGACTCGACCTCACCCCCGTCCCGGCCACCCCGGCCGGCCCGGACCTCGACGCGCTCGACCGGCTCTGCCGCACCCGGCCGGTCCGCGCCGTCTACACCATCCCGACCGTCCACAACCCGCTCGGCTGGGTCCTGGACCGACCTCGGCGCGAGCGGCTCGCCGCCGTCGCCGCCGAGCACGACTGCACCCTGATCGAGGACGGCACCTACGCCTTCCTGGAGACCGCACCGCCGCCACCGCTGCACGCCCTCGCCCCCGACCGCACCTGCTACGTCGCCGGCCTGTCCAAGAACGTGGCCCCCGGCCTGCGGTTCGGCTTCGCCGTCCTCCCCGACCGCCACCTGCGCGCCGCCACCACCCACCTGCGCGCGGCCGCCTGGGGCGCCCCCGGCCTCACCACCGCCCTCGCCACCGGCTGGCTCGCCGACGGCACCGTCACCCGCCTCGAACAGCAGCGCCGCACCGACGCCGCCGCCAGGCAACACCTCGCCCGCACCGCCCTGGCCGGCCTCACCATCACCGCCCACCCCACCTCCTACGTCCAGTGGCTCACCCTGGAACCCCACCAACGCCCCGACCAGGTCGCCGCCCTCCTCGCCGCCGAGGGCATCCTCATCTCCACCGCCGACGCCTTCGCCACCACCCCCCACCCCAACGCCATCCGCCTCGCCCTCGCCACACCCCCGCTCTCCGAACTCCCCGCCGCCCTCCACCGCCTCCGCAGCACCATCGAGTCCATCGCCCCCTGACACCCCACAACCCCGCCCACACCAGAAGTCGACCGGGCCGACTTCCCACTCCACCGTCAGCGACTCCCTCAGCTGACGAGCACAGCCCGCGCCACCACCCCACCGCACCAAAAGTCGACCAGGCCGACTTCCTGCGCGCAGCCCGTCAGACAAGATCACCCCGCCCCACAGCACCACCGGCACCGGCACCGGCACCGACGGCCCAGGAAGTCGGCCGATCCGCATCCCCCGCACGAAAAGTCGGCCAGGCCGCCCATGGGCGGCCCCGCCAGGCCAAAGACGTGTCAGCCGCGAGGCCAACGCGGCCATGTGGCGTCGCAGTTGGAGTGGGAAGTCGGCGGGGTCGACTTCCTACTCCGTTGCGCGGGCGAAGCGGGTGGACCACTCGGCCATCAGGTCGCGGAGTTCGGGTGGGCGGACGACCTGGAAGTCCGCGCCCAGGGAGCCCAGGGCCATGGCGGGCCAGTCCAGGGAGTCGGCGGTCATCCGCAGGCGGCAGCGGGAGGCGTCGACCTCCTCCACCTCGCCCCAGCGGCCGACGTGGGCGCGGACGCGCTCCGCCGGGGCCTCGACGAGGGCCTCTACACGGTTCGACCGGGGTCCGGCGTCGAGGCCCGCGCGGACGTACTCGGCGGCGTCGGCGGCCGGGAGGGGGCGCGGGGCGAAGCGGGCGCCGGTTGCCCCGGCGGTGGTGAGGCGGTCGAGGCGGAAGGTGCGCCAGTCGCCGCGCTCGAGGTCGTACGCGACCAGGTACCAGCGCCGGTCGAGGCAGACCAGCCGGTGCGGTTCGACGTGCCGTTCGGTGCGGTGGGCGGTGGCGGCGGTGTACGAGAAGCGGAGCCGCTCGCCGTCCCGGCAGGCGAGGGCGACCGTCGTGAGGGCGTCCGGGTCGACGCCGGAGCCGGCGGAGGCGCCCCAGTCGACGGGGACGGTGACCGCGCGCAGCGCCTCGACCCGGCGGCGCAGCCGGGCGGGCATCACCTGCACGACCTTGGCCAGTACCCGTACGGAGGCCTCGGCGACGCCCTCGACCGGGCTCTCGGCGGCCGCCTGCAGCCCGATTGCGAGAGCGACCGCCTCCTCGTCGTCGATGACCAGCGGCGGCAGCGCCGCGCCCGCCGCCAGTTGGTAGCCGCCGTCGACGCCGCGCTGGGCCTCGACGGGGTAGCCGAGTTCGCGCAGCCGGTCGATGTCGCGGCGCAGGGTGCGGACGGAGACGCCGAGCCGGTCGGCGAGTTCCTCGCCGGGCCAGTAGCGGTGGGTCTGGAGCAGGGAGAGCAGTCGCAGCGTTCGGGTGCTGGTGTTCGCCATGCCCCGATTCTGTCCTGGATTCAGGACAGGAAGTGGCCGCAATGGCCCGTAGCGTGGTCGTTGTCCGAAGGAGCACCGACCGAACGGAAGGCCCAAGGCCATGACCACGTCCACCACCCCCGCCACCACCCCCGCCCCCGTCACCGGCGAGCGCGCCGACCTCCTGGTGGCACTGGAGAAGCAGCGGCACTTCCTGCGCTTCACCACCCGCGACCTCACCGACGAGCAGGCCGGCCGGCGGACCACCGCGAGCGAGCTGTGCCTGGGCGGTCTGGTCAAGCACGTGACCGGGGTCGAGCGGCTGTGGGCGAACTTCATCGTGGAGGGGGCGTCCGCGATGCCCGACTTCTCCACCTGGTCCGAGGCCGATTTCGCCCGCCGGGCCGACGAGTTCCGCCTGCTGCCCGGCGAGACGCTGGCCGGTGTCCTCGCCGAGTACGCCGAAGTCGCCCGCCGCACCGATGAGTTGGTGGCCACCCTGCCCGACCTGAACGCGACCCGGGCGCTGCCGAAGGCCCCCTGGTTCGAGCCGGACACCGAGTGGTCGGCCCGCCGAGTGCTGCTGCACATCGTCGCCGAGACGGCCCAGCACGCGGGCCACGCCGACATCATCCGCGAGTCCCTGGACGGCGCGAAGAGCATGGGCTGAGCCCAGCCGGGGGCCTGCCTGCTCGCTCGGAAGCCGGCAGGCCCCCGGGGGCTCAGGCCTGGTCGACGAGGGTGAACCCGGCCCCGTCCACCGCGCTGCGGACCGCCGCCGGCTCCAGCGGCCGGGCGGAGGCCACGGTGACCCTGCCGCTCGGCGCGTCCGCGACGACGTCGGTGACGCCGGGAAGGGCGGCCAGCCCGGCGCTGACGGTCCGCTCGCAGTGGCCACAGCTCATGCCGTCGACGGTGAGGACGGTGGTGATGGTGGTGGTGATGGACATGGCGGTGCCTCCAATGGCGTGTCGGGGATGATCGGCCGGTCGATCTGCACCACAACAGCGGAATCCAGCCGCCGCGCCCAGGGACACGCCGCCGGGGTGGCACCATCGAGTGGTTCCGGGAACCGGCCGGGCCCCGCGCCCGACGGGGACCGTCCGGGCGCACCGGCCCACCCATGCACCGACGCACCGCGTCGATCGCCCGCGCCCCGGCGGCGCTGCGTCCGGTGGTGCGGGTGAACCCGGTGGTCACCGCCACGCCCGCGCCCGCCGAGCAGGTCCCGCGGCGCGGCACGGTCGAGCAGCTCACCGACTACCCGGCCACCACCGTACGGGAGTCGGGCGCAGAGCCGCTGATCGACCTGCACCACGCCGCCGCAGGCCCGGACCGATTCCTCGCCCTGGCCCGGAGTTCCACACCGCCCCCCGCCGACCCGGTGGACTTCACGGTCCACCTGGCCACCCCGGGTTCCACCGACCGGATCTGCGACCAGTACGGGCCGGACACCGGCGGCTGGGTGAACTCCGGCGTCCAGCACCAGGCGGTGATCAACCTCAGACGCTGGACGGAGCCGTCCGAGTACTACCAGGGCCGGCCCGAGCTGTACCACGCGCTCGCGGTCAACCACGAGGTCGGCCACGTCCTGGGCAACGGCCACGTCGACTGCCCGGGCCCGGCGCCCCGGTGCCGGTGATGATGCAGCAGATCAAGGGCCTGCACGGCGGCGTCCCCAACGGCTGGCCCTACTCGGACGCCGGCACCCTGCTCACCGGCCCGTCGGTCCAGGCGCCGAGCAACGCGCCGCAACAGCCGCAACCGCGCGACGCAGGACGCCCTCAGGCCGCCGCGTCGTGGTCGGCCGCCAGCACCTCGGCGAGCGCCGCGACCGCCTCCCGTGCCTGCTCGCCCTCGGCGGACAGCTCGAGCACCTCGCCCGCCCGGGCCGCCAGCGCCAGGACGGACAGCAGGCTGCGGGCGTCGACGGACGGCTGGCCGGGACGGCCGACGGTGACCTTGACGGGCTGTCGGGCCGCGGCCTGGACGAACTGCGAGGCCGGACGGGCGTGCAGGCCGCTGCGCGAGCCGATCGCCACCTGGAGCGAGTGCAGCTGGATCGAGGACATGGGGGTGGGTCCAATCTCGAGGGCGGGCGGGGCCGGCCGCCCGGGGTGGGAGCCCGTCGGCCGTTCGGGGTGGGTGGCCGTCCGCGACGCGGGGGCAGTCGCGCGGCCCGGACCCGATCCGGTGGTTCCACGCCCGTCGGCGTGTTGTTTCGATTGGTTGTACGCCCGCTCTCAGCCAGCTGTCAACAGATTCGGGCATGAAAGCCACAGAAACAAAAACTCAACGATCGCTTGCTTTCCCGCCCGAACGGCGTACGCTCTCGGTTAACCAGGCACGAACAGACATGAAACGGACTCGATCCCACATGTACGCACCCGAGCGGCAGCAGCAGATCCTCCGCCTCGCCCAGGAGCGCGGCCGGGTCGACGTCCCGACGCTGGCCGAGGACTTCTCGGTCACCCAGGAGACCATCCGGCGCGACCTGACCGCCCTGGTCCAGGCCGGACTGCTGCACCGGGTGCACGGCGGCGCGCTGCCCGCGGGAGCCCTGCGCCTGGAACCCGGCCTGGCCGAGCGGGACTCCACCGCGGCGGCGGAGAAGGAGCGGATCGCCAAGGCCGCCCTGGCCCTGCTGCCCACCGAGGGCAGTGTGCTGCTCGACGCCGGGACCACCGTCTCCCGGCTCGCCGCCCAGCTGCCGGTCGACTCCACCCTCACCGTCGTCACCAACGCCCTGCCCGTCGCCGCCCGGCTCGCCGACCACCCGTCCCTCTCGCTGCACCTGATCGGCGGGCGGCTGCGCCACCGCACCCACGCCGCCGTCGACTCCTGGGCGCTGCGCGACCTCGCCGACATCCACCCGGACGTCGCGGTGGTCGCCACCAACGGGTTCTCCGTCGAGGACGGCCTGACCACCCCCGACCTCGCCGAGGCCGCCGTCAAGCGGGCGATGCTGACCGGCGCCCGCCGGGTGGTCCTGGTGGCCGACTCGACCAAGCACGGCGCCCGGCACTTCGCCCGCTTCGGCTCGCTCGACCAGGTGGACGTCCTCGTCACGGACACTGGACTGACCGACGAGCAGGCCGCCCAGATCGCGAACCTCGGACCGGAAGTCATCCGCGCATGATCGTCACCATCACCCCGAACCCCAGCCTGGACCGCACCTACGAGCTGCGCACCCTCGCGCTCGGCGAGGTCAACCGGGCCGCGCACGACCGGCTCGACCCCGGCGGCAAGGGCGTCAACGTCTCCCGCGCGCTCACCGCCGCCGGCCACCGCACCACCGCCGTCCTGCCGCTCGGCGGCCCCTCCGGTCGGCTGCTCGCCGAACTGCTGCGCCGCCAGGGCATCGGGGTGGCCGCGCTGCCGATCGCCGGCGACACCCGGATCAACGTCTCGATCGCCGAGGCCGGCGGCAGCCTGACCAAGGTCAACGCGGCCGGCCCCGAGCTCACCGACGCCGAGTCGGCCGCCCTGCTGGACCTGGTCTCCCAGGAGGACTTCACCGGCGCGACCGTCGACTGGCTGGCCTGCTGCGGCAGCCTCCCGCGCGGACTGGCACCCGAGTGGTACGCGGAACTGGTCGGCCGGGTGCACGCGGGCGGCGCCCGGATCGCCCTGGACACCTCCGGCCCGGCCCTGCTCGCCGCGCTCACCGCCCGCCCGGACGTGGTCAAGCCCAACCGCGAGGAACTCGCCGAGGCCGTCGGACGGCCGCTCGCCACCCTCGGCGACGCCGTGGACGCGGCGGGCGAGCTGCGCAAGCTCGGCGCCCAGCAGGTGCTCGCCAGCCTCGGTCCGGACGGCATGCTGCTGGTCGCCGAGGAGGGCAGCTGGTACGGGACCGCGCCGGTCACCGCCGTCCGCAGCGACGTCGGGGCGGGCGACGCCTCGCTGGCCGGCTTCCTCGGCGCGGGCGGCAGCGGACCGCGGGCCCTCGCCGCGGCCCTGGCGCACGGCGCGGCCGCCGTCCAACTGCCGGGCAGCGTCATGCCGACTCCGGCCGACCTCGACCCGGCCGCGGTGACCGTGACGGCGGACCTCCCGCTGGACCGGACCCTACGCGGCTGACGAAGGACCTCCGCCCCGGCCGTGTGGGACGGCCGGGCGGACACCACCCCGGGGGCAAGGGACAACTCTCAGGCACCAGTCGAAGGACCACACGATGAGCGACACCATGAGCGACACGTCGAGCGACAGATCGAGCACCCCGACCGGAGAGGACGGCGACGGACTGATCACCCCCGCACTGGTCGACCTCTACCTCGCCCCCGCGGACAAGAACGAGGCCCTGCGCTCGCTCGCGCAGCGGCTGGCCGCCGCGGGCCGGGTCACCGACCTCGACGGCTTCCTCGCCGACATCGCCGCCCGCGAGGCCCAGGCGCCCACCGGCCTGGGCGACGGCATCGGCATCCCGCACTGCCGGTCACCGCACGTCACCCGACCCAGCCTGGCCTTCGGGCGCAGCGCCCGGGGCCTGGACTTCGACGCCCCGGACGGACGGCCCGCGGACCTGGTGTTCATGATCGCGGCCCCGGACGGCGCCGACGACGCCCACCTGGGGATCCTCGCCTCGCTGGCCCGGCGGCTGATGGACCCGGCCTTCACCGGCGCCCTGCGGACCGCCGAGAGCCCGACGGCGGTGGCGGCCCTGGTCAACGGCGAGGAGAGCCCGACGCCGGAACCGGCCGCCCCCGCGCCGGCGGACGAGGCCGACCCGGAGGCGGAGGCCGACGCCACCCTCCGCCTGGTCGCCGTGACCTCCTGCCCCACCGGCATCGCCCACACGTACCTGGCCGCCCAGGCCCTCGAACTGGCCGCCGCCCGGGCCGGCGCCGTCATCCAGGTGGAGACCCAGGGTTCGGCCGGCTCCACCCCGCTCGCCCCCGAGGTGATCGCCGCCGCCGACGCGGTGATCCTCGCCCATGACCTGGAGGTCCGCGACCGCGCCCGGTTCGCCGGCAAGCCGACCGTGGACGTGGGCGTCAAGGCGGGCGTCAACCGCCCGGACGAGCTCGTCGCCGAGGCCGCCCGCCTGGTCGCCGAGGCCGGCTCCGCCGCCCGCCCGGCCACGACCGCGGCCACGGCGAGTACGACCGGAGGCGGCGAGCACTGGGCCCAGCGCCTGCGCCGCTACCTGATGACCGGCGTCAGCTACATGATCCCCTTCGTCGCCGCCGGCGGTCTGCTGATCGCCCTCGGCTTCGCCATCGGCGGCTACCGGATCGCCTCCGCGCCCTCCGTCCTCGGCCACTTCGACTGGTCGTCCTCGGACAGCTGGGCCGCCCTGCTGTTCCAGACCGGCAAGACCTCCTTCGGCTTCCTGGTGCCGGTCCTCTCCGGCTACATCGCCTGGGCGATCGCCGACCGGGCGGCGCTGGCCGCGGGCATCGTCGGCGGCGCGGTCTCGGTCGCGGTCGGCGCCGGGTTCCTCGGCGGCATCGTCTCCGGACTGGCGGCGGGCTTCCTGGTGCTCTGGATGGTGCGGTGGAAGGTCCCGCGGACCATCGCCGGGATCATGCCGGTGGTGGTGATCCCGCTGCTGTCGGTGGCGGCCGTCGGCCTGCTGATGTTCGTCGTGCTCGGCTCCCCGATCGCCTCCGCGATGACCGGCCTGACGAACTGGCTGAACGGGCTCTCCGGCAGCAACGCCGTCCTGCTGGGCGTGCTGCTCGGCGCGATGATGGCCTTCGACCTGGGCGGCCCGCTCAACAAGGTCGCGTACACCTTCGCCGCCGGCGCCCTGACCACGGCAGGCGCCACCCCGGACGCCGGGAGCCTCAAGGTGATGGCCGCGGTGATGGCCGCCGGCATGACCCCGCCGCTGGGCCTGGCCCTGGCCACCGTGGTCCGCCGGCGCCTGTTCACCGCCGAGGAGCGTGAGAACGGCAAGGCCGCCTGGGTGCTCGGCGCCTCCTTCATCACCGAGGGCGCGATCCCGTTCGCCGCCGCCGACCCGCTGCGGGTCATCCCGGCGGGCATCGCGGGCAGCATGACGGCCGGCGGCCTGGTGATGGCCTTCGGCTCCACCCTGCGCGCCCCGCACGGCGGGATCTGGGTGCTCCCGCTGATCGGCAGCCCGTTCCTCTACCTGCTCGCGATCGCCGCCGGTACCCTCGTCACCACCACGGCCGTCGTCCTCCTCAAGGGCCTGCGCAAGCAAGCCCCCGTCGCGTCCCCCGAACCGGCGCCGGCCGCCGCCTGACCCAAAGCACCGCACGGATAATCGAGCACGGATAATCAGTGGTCGGACCGGGTGTCGCCGCACGGCGGCCCCGGTCCCGATCGTGTCCGTACCCGCCCGTGCCTGGAGTGAAGAACCTTGAACGATGTGGAGAACCTGGACTACCCCGTCCTGCTGGCGGCCGCCGAGGCGGCCGCCCGGGCGACCACGGGCCGGGGCCACGTCGCCGACTACATCCCGGCCCTCGCCGAGGCCGACCCGGAGGCCTTCGGCATGGCCGTGGCCACCGTCGACGGTGAGCTGTACGGGGTCGGGGACTGGGAGCAGCCGTTCTCCATCCAGAGCGTCTCCAAGCTGTTCTCGCTCGCCCTGGCCCTGGCCCACAGCAGCGACGGCGGCGAGGCGCTCTGGCGGGGCGTCGGCCGCGAGCCCTCCGGCAACCCGTTCAACTCGCTGGTGCAGTTGGAGACCGAGCACGGCATCCCGCGCAACCCCTTCATCAACGCGGGCGCCCTGGTGGTCACCGACCGCCTGCACTCCCTGACCGGCGACGCCTCCGGCGCGGTCCGGGAGTTCCTGCGCCGCGAGTCCGGCAACCCACTGCTGGACACCGACCCGGTGGTCGCCGCCTCCGAGGCCGAGCACGGCCACCGCAACGCCGCGCTCGCCCACTTCATCGCCAGCCACGGCAACCTGCAGAACCCGGTCGAGACCGTGCTCGAGCACTACTACGCCCACTGCGCGGTCGCCGCCAGCTGCCGCGACCTGGTGCTGGCCGGCGCCTTCCTGGCCCGCTACGGCGTCCGCACCGACGGCACCCGTCTGATGACCCGCAGCGAGGCCAAGCGCATCAACGCCGTCCTGCTGACCTGCGGCACCTACGACGCCGCGGGCGAGTTCGCCTTCCGGGTCGGCCTGCCCGGCAAGAGCGGCGTCGGGGGCGGCGTCCTCGCGATACTCCCCGGTCGCGCGGCCGTCTGTGCCTGGGGTCCCCGCCTCGACCAGGCCGGCAACTCGGTCGCCGCCGTGACCGCCCTGGACACCCTCACCACCCTCTCGGGCTGCTCGGTGTTCTGACAACGGCGAGGCCCGGTCGCGCCACACATCGCGACCGGGCCCAACCACCCTACGATCCAGCGGACTTACTCCACCGTCACGCTCTTCGCCAGGTTGCGCGGCTTGTCCACGTCCCGGCCGAGCGCGACCGCCGCGTGGTAAGCGAGCAGCTGGAGCGGGATGTTGAGGAGCAGCGGGTCCAACTCGGGCTCGCTCTTGGGCACCAGGACGCAGTGGTCCACGAGCCTGTCCTCCGGCCGCTTGTGCGCGACCGCGATGACCCGGCCGGAGCGGGCCTTGATCTCGCCGAGGGTGGTGAGGTTCTTGTCGAGCAGCTCGTCGTCCGGAACCAGTGCCACAGTGGGCAGTTCGGGGCTGATCAGGGCCAGCGGGCCGTGCTTGAGCTCGCTCGCCGGGTAGGCCTCGGCGTGGACGTAGGAGATCTCCTTGAGCTTCTGCGCGCCCTCCCGGGCCACCGGGTAGCCGCGGACCCGGCCGATGAACATCATGCCGGCCGAGTCGGCGTACTCGGCGGCGAGCTCGGCGATCGCCGCGCTCTGGTCGAGCACCTCGCGGATCTGGTCGGGCAGCGCCTGCAGCGCGGAGACGATCCGGCGGCCGTCGGCGGGCGAGAGGTCGTGGATGCGGCCGAAGTGCAGGGCGAGCAGGGCGAAGGCGACCACGGTGGAGGTGAACGCCTTGGTGGAGGCGACGGAGACCTCGGGTCCGGCGTGCAGGTAGATGCCGCCGTCGCACTCGCGGGCGATCGCGCTGCCCACGGTGTTCACGACGCCGAGCACCCGGCCGCCCTTGCGCTTGATCTCCTGGACCGCGGCGAGCGTGTCGTAGGTCTCGCCGGACTGGCTGACCGCGACGTACAGGGTGTCGGCCTCGATCACCGGGTTGCGGTAGCGGAACTCGGAGGCGGGCTCGCTGTGCGCGGGGACGCGGGCCAGTTCCTCGATCAGCTGGGCGCCCATCTCGCCCGCGTAGTAGGCGGACCCGCAGCCGAGGATCTTCACCCGGCGGATCTCGCGCAGTTCCCGGGCGTCCAGGTTGAGGCCGCCGAGGTGGGCGGTGCTGAAGCGCTCGTCGAGCCGGCCGCTGAGGGTGCGCTCGACCGAGGTGGGCTGCTCGTGGATCTCCTTGAGCAGGTAGTGCTCGTAGCCGCCGGTGTCGAAGGAGTCGATCTCCCAGTCGACGGTGGACGGCTGGCGGTGGGTGGTGCGGGCGTCGGCGGTGAAGGTGCGGAAGCCGTCGGCCCGGACGGTGGCGAGCTCGCCGTCCTCCAGGTGCACCACCTGGCGGGTGTAGCGGACCAGGGCGGAGACGTCGGAGGCGGCGAACATCTCCTTCTCGCCGATGCCGAGGACGATCGGGCTGCCGTTGCGGGCGACCACGATCCGGTCCGGCTGCTCGGAGTCCAGCACGGCGATGCCGTAGGTGCCGACGACCCGGCCGAGCGCGGCGCGGACGGCGTCCTCGAGCTCGACGCCCTCGGTGGCGTGGGCGGCGATCAGGTGGGACAGCACCTCGGTGTCGGTCTCGGAGCGGAACACCGCGCCGTCGGCGGTCAGCTTGGCGCGCAGCTCGTCGGCGTTCTCGATGATGCCGTTGTGGACGACGGCGATCCGCTCGGCGTTGTCCAGGTGCGGGTGGGCGTTGGCGTCGCTGGGGACGCCGTGGGTGGCCCAGCGGGTGTGGCCGATGCCGGTGCCGCCCTTGAAGCGGGCCGGTACGGCGGCGGCGAGGTCGGCGACCCGGCCCTTGACCTTGCGGAGCTTGATCCCGCCGGTGCGCCCGGCGACGGCGACGCCGGCCGAGTCGTAGCCGCGGTACTCGAGCCGGGCCAGTCCCTCCAGCAGGAAGGGGGTCGCGTCCTTGGGGCCGATGTAGGCCACGATTCCGCACATGCGTGGACTCCTCCAGGTATAGGGAACGGACCGGTGCTCAGCCGTAGACGATCCGGCGCAGTTGGCGGGCCGAGAGCTCCGGCGCCGCGACGCGGCGGGCGGCCAGCTCCTCGGCGAGCCGGGCGAAGATCCGTTCGTTGGTCAGACCACGTGCCTGGAGCTCGCCGTGGCGGCGACGGACGTACTCCTCGGTGCTCTCGGAGAAGTACGCCAGCACCTCCGCCACGACCCGCGCCGCCTCCCGGGGCCCGAGCGGGCTGGTCCGGGTGAGGTGGGCGAGGAGGTCTTCGTGAGGGTGGGGTGAGCTCGGCACGAGTGAGCACTCTAGGTCGCGGCTCACACCGAAGCCAAAGATCTTGCCCGAAATCGGGCAGACTTCGCGAGTTTCAGCGCGGGTGACCAACCGGATGCCCCGCTGCCACCTGCCCTGGAGGCGCGCGAGCACGCCGACGGCCTGGAGGCGACGATCGCGACCGTCCGGGCCCTGCTGGACGACATCGTCCACCGCCAGCTGGACCCCGACGTGCCGCTGTGCTCGCTGCTCTCCGGCGACCTGGTCGCCGCCGACGACTTCCCCCGGGCCGCGAGCGTCGCCGCCATCGCCGGCGCCGGCTCCGCCCCGCGCGAGCGACTCCTCGACGCCGAACTGCTCCGCAAGCTCGACCTGGAGGGCAATCGCCGGGCCCGGTACCGCGAGGCGCTCGCCGAGGTCCCGCACCAGGAGTGCGCCGACCCGCTGGAGCGGCGGATGCGCGAGGGCATGATCACCCGGGAACCATCCCGGCGCGTCGGGGCGTCGGAGCGATGCGGTAGCGTCGCGGACACCTCCCGAATGGCGGGCGAAAACGCGGCCTCCCGCCCCCGTGCCGTCAGGATGGGAGCGAACCGTTCACCTCGATCCGCCGGGGGATCCCGTCATGCAGCCGCGAGTCTTCGCGATTCTCACCGCCCTGCTCCTGGGCGTCCTGGGCCTCGGCTCGGTGGCCGTCACCGACTGGTCGCCCGCGGCGGCCAGCACGACCCCGGCCACCCCGGACGCCCCGAACGCCCCGGGCGGCGGCGCGGGCACCCAGCCGGTCACGGCCGGCGCCTCTCCGACGGGCGACCCGGCGGTGTGGACCCGTTCGACGCTGCGCAACAAGCTGATGGCCGAGATGGACGCCACCGACCCCGGCGTCGCCCTCGCCGACCTCGACAAGATCACCAAGGCGAAGCCGTACACCGTGCGCTTCTGCCACCCGATCGCGCACGAGCTCGGCCACGCGGCGGTCAAGCGCTACCACGAGGACTTCCAGAAGGTCATCTCCTTCCCGCACGAGACCTGCGCGGCCGGCTACCTGCACGGCGCGGTCGAGGAGATGCTCAACGCCTCCGCCCAGCCCGACGTGGACCTGCTCAAGCTGTGCGCCCCCAAGAACACCGGGCCCTGCATCCACGGCGTCGGCCACGGCACGATGTTCGTCGCCAAGCAGGACGTCGCCAAGGCCCGCGACCTGTGCAACAAGTTCACCACCGAGCAGAACCGGATCCGCTGCTCAGAGGGCCTGTTCATGCAGCTCTTCGGCCCGGACGAGGAGGACGAGCAGGCCAAGGCCAACCTGCCCGCCGACAAGCTCGCCCAGGACCCGCTGTACCCGTGCAAGGACCAACCGTCGCTGTTCCAGTCCGCCTGCTACTTCTACGCCCCGACCTTCTACCTGTCCTCGCACGACTACCCGAACCACCCCGAGGTCTACGCCGAGGCCCTCAAGTGGTGCCTCAACGGCAAGGCCGCCGGCGGAGCCGTGGACTGCAGCCGCGGCGTCGGCTCCCGGACCATGAAGTACAACCTGGACCGCGAGGACTGGGCCGCCCAGCAGTGCGCCACCGCCGCCGACGGCTGGCAGCGCAAGGCCTGCGCGGAGGGCCTGGTCAGCTACTACACGGTCAACTACACCGACGGCGGCGCGGCCGGGCGGCTCTGCGCGAAGATCACCGACAAGGAGATGCAGGGTTACTGCCGCTCCGCCGGCGGACTGTCCGCCTCGCTGGACTGACCCGCCCGGTCTGGATCCCAGCATGAGGGCCCGCGCCACACGGCGCGGGCCCCTTTGCGTAGGATCACCCGACCATCGCCTGATCAGGGTGCACCGAGGAAGCCGCGCCTGGCCCGGTCCCCACCCACGGCCTCCCTGGAGCACGCCATGACCACCGAGGACTTCCGCAGCGCCGCCCACGCCACCGCCGACCTGGTCTCGGACTACCTCGCCGCGCTGCCCGCCCGCCCGGTCTGGCAACCGATGGACGACACCGCCCGGCGGGCCCTGCTCGACGCCCCGCTACCCGCCGAGGGCCGCCCGCTCGGCGAGCTGCTCGCCGCCATCGAGCGGGACGTCCTCCCCCACCCCATGGGCAACGGCAACCCGCGCTTCTTCGGCTGGGTCAACTCCGCCCCCGCCCCCGCCGGGGTGCTCGCCACCCTCGCCGCCGCCGCGATGAACCCCAGCTCGGCCGGCGGCGACCACGCCGACGTCCACCTGGAACGCGCCGTCGTCCGCTGGATCGCCGAACTGGTCGGCTTCCCGCACCCGGCCGGTGGCGGGCTGCTCACCTCCGGCACCTCGATGGCGACCATCGTCTGCCTCGCCGCCGCCCGCAACCGCGCCGCCCGCCGGGCCGGCCACGACCTCCGCGAGGACGGCCTGGCGGGCCTGCCGCCGCTGGTCGGCTACGTCACCGGCGAGACCCACTCCTGCGTCCGCAAGGCCGCCGAACTCCTCGGCCTCGGCAGCAGGCACCTGCGCACCGTCACCACCGGCCCCGACGGACGCCTCGACCCCGCCGAGTTGCGAGCGGCCGTCGAGCGCGACCGCGCCGCCGGACTGCTGCCCTTCCTGGTGGTCGCCTCGGCCGGCACCGTCGGCACCGGCGCGGTGGACGCGTTCGATCCGATCGCCGACCTCTGCGAGGAGCAGGGCCTGTGGCTGCACGTGGACGGCGCGTACGGCGCCTTCGGCCGCCTCGACCCCGCCATCGCCCACCGCTACGCCGGCCTGGAGCGGGCCGACTCGCTCGCCCTCGACCCCCACAAGTGGCTCGGCGTCCCGGTCGACTGCGGCTGCGCGCTGGTCCGCGACACCGACGAACTGCGCGGCACCTTCAGCCTCGTCCCGTCCTACCTGCGCGACGAGGCGGCCGGCGCACTCGGCTGGTTCTCCGAGTACGGCACCGAGCAGACCCGCCCGTTCCGCGCCCTCAAGGTCTGGGCCACCATCGCCCACCGCGGCCGCACCGGCCTCGCCCAGGACATCGCCCAGTGCACCGCACTCGCCCGCCGACTCGGCGAACTCGTCAAGGCCGACGATGAGTTGGAGCTGCTCGCGGAGGTCCAGACCTCCATCGTCGCGTTCCGCCACCGGGCCGTCGGACTGGACGAGGCCGGCCTGAACGCCCTCAACCGCGAGCTGCCGGTCGTGGTCCAGCGGCGCGGACGGGTCTTCGTCACCGGCGCCCGCCTCGGCGAGCAGGAGATGCTCCGCGCCTGTCTGCTCAACGCCGCGACCACCGAGCAGGACCTCCACCTGCTGCTCGCCGAGGTCAGGACCGCCGCCCGCGCCCTGCTGTCGTAACACACCGTCGCGGACCTTAACCACCAGGTCACGGTCGGTTCGCGATCAGGAAACACCGGTCGGGCACGGTGGAGGCCATGGAGCACTCGAAGCCTTCCCTGCACCGCGCCCGCCGCTGGCGCCGCGACACCGTCGAGCTCGCCGCCGCCTTCCTCTCCGTCACCGCGGCCGACCTGATCGCGAAGGTCGTCCTCCACGGCTCCGACGGCCCGGTCGTCCTCGTCTCCTCCGCGGTCGCCCTGCTCGCCGCCGCCCTCCTGCACGCCTGGTGGTCCCCCCACGCCCCGCCCCCGACCACCCTCTGGCGGGTGCGCACCACCGCCCTCGCCCACACCCACACCACCCTCGCCGACCACCGGATCACCCTCCTCTCCCTCCACCCCCACCCCACCACCGACGAACTCTTCCTCCGCACCCCCCGCTCCCTGACCCCCGCCGCCCTCACCACCCTGCTCACCACCAGCGGCCACACCCTGGCGGACGCCCCGACCCGGATCGCCTGACCCGCCCGGGCCTCGCCCTTCGCCCACCAGCCAGGTGTCCGGTGGGCTCCCCCCGGTGCGCAGCGCGACAGCGCGGGACACCCCACCCCCGGACCGACCGACCCACCACGCCCTCAAATGGCGGCGGCGGGTGCCCGGTCGGGCACCCGCCGCCCGTCCGCTCCGCCATCGGGGCCTCAGCCCTTGCCAGCGGGCCGCTCCACGCACA